>NZ_DAINNK010000042.1:0-46567 GCF_036735925.1 Povalibacter sp. | reverse complement strand
GACACGACGATCGGCGGCAACCTCGACAGTTCGGCAACGACGCCATCGAGCGCGGCCTTGTCGCGATAGGTGGGCTGCTGGGCCGCGGCCTTGCTCTGCCAGCTCGCGGGATGCCATTCAATCAGGTCGGGGCTGCGCGTCATATGGGAAAAAACTCGGGAGAAATGCGAAAAAATGCGCGCCGATCCTAACACCCGCTACCGCGTTCCAGAAGCTCGCCGACCCCGACTTGCATACAGTCCGTGAACCGCGTTTACAGTCGCCGCCGACGCGCCTTAAATGGCCGCCTTCCCACGGAGTGTCGTTCATGCACAAAGTGCTCATTCTCGGCGCCGGCAAGATCGGCGCGCTCATTTCCGGCCTGCTCGCCGAATCCGGCTCGTACCAGGTCCATCTCGCCGACGTCGCCGGCGCTGCGGCGAATTCGGTGGTCAAAGCCCATGGCCTCGCGAACCTGCACGCTCACACGCTCGATGCGGCCGATGCGCGGGCGCTCGATGGCCATCTGAAACAGCATCCGGTGGATGCCGTCATTTCGAGTCTGCCCTTCTATTGCAATGTCGCAGTGGCCGAAGCGGCGCGTCGCGCGGGTATACATTATTTCGATCTGACCGAAGACGTCGAAGTCACGCGCGCGGTGCGCAAGATCGCCGCAGGCGCTGCCCAGGCATTCGTTCCCCAGAGCGGCCTGGCGCCCGGCTTCATCTCCATCGCGGCGAACGAACTCATCGGCCACTTCGATGAACTGCGCACCGTGAAGCTGCGCGTCGGCGCCCTGCCCCAGCATCCGCACAACGTCCTCAAGTACTCGTTGACCTGGTCGACCGAAGGTCTCATCAACGAATACGGCAATCCCTGCGAAGCGCTGGTGGACGGACGCCGCATCGAAGTCGCACCGCTCGAAGGTCTGGAGGAAATCGAACTCGACGGCACGCTGTACGAAGCCTTCAACACCTCCGGCGGACTCGGCTCGCTCGGCGAGACCTACGGCGAGCGCGTGAAGAACATGGACTACAAGACCATGCGCTATCCCGGTCACTGCGAGCAGATGCGCCTGCTCATGAACGATCTGAAGCTCAATCACGACCGCGGCACGCTGAAGCGCATCCTCGAAAACGCCGTGCCGCAGACGCTGCAGGATGTCGTCGTGGTCTACGTGGCCGTCACCGGCACGCAGGACGGCGATCTGCGCGAAGAGAGTTACGTGAACAAGGTGTATCCGCAGATGATCGCGGGCCGGCTGTGGTCGGCGATCCAGGTGACGACGGCATCGGGCATCACCGCCGTCGTCGATCTCGTGCTCAATGGCCAGGGCAGGTACAAAGGTTTCGTGCGTCAGGAAGATTTCCGGCTGCTCGACGTGCTGGAGAACCGCTTCGGCAAACACTATGCGGCTGGCACGGGCAAGGAAATCTCGGCACAGATGGTCGTCAGCGGACGCACCGGTCACCAGCGTTCGGGTCGGGGTTGATCATGCAGAACATTTTCAAGGCGCTGGAACTCCGCGAACTCAATGCCGGTTCGTGGTCCGCTGACGGCGGCTGGTCGAAAGACACGGCTGGCCCGGTGATCGATTCGGTGAATCCCGCCACCGGCGAATTACTGGCACGCGTGCAGACCGCCTCGCCCGCCGACTACGAACGCACGATCCGCAGCGCGCGTGAAGTCTTCGATCAGTGGCGCACGGTGCCGGCGCCGAAGCGCGGCGAAGCCGTGCGCCTCGTCGGCGATGAGCTGCGTGCACACAAGGACGCGCTCGGTAGTCTCGTCACGCTGGAGATGGGCAAGATCAAGCCCGAAGGCGACGGCGAAGTGCAGGAGATGATCGACATCGCCGACTTCGCCGTCGGCCAGTCGCGCATGCTGTACGGCTACACGATGCATTCCGAACGCCCATTGCATCGCATGTATGAGCAATGGCATCCGCTCGGCGTCGTCGGAATCATCAGCGCCTTCAATTTCCCGGTGGCGGTGTGGTCGTGGAATGCATTCCTCGCGGCGATCTGCGGCGACGTCTGCATCTGGAAGCCCTCGCCCAAGACGCCGCTCACTGCCATCGCCGTGCAACGACTCGTCAATCGCGTGCTGGAGCGTCATGGCTATCCCGGCATCTTCCAGCTCTTCATCAGCGCCAGCAACGAACTGGCGGAGAAGCTCGTCGACGACCGGCGCGTCGATCTGGTGTCGTTCACCGGTTCCACCGCCGTCGGCCGTCGCGTCGGCGAGCGCGTGTCCGCACGGCTCGGTAAAAGCCTGCTCGAACTCGGCGGCAACAACGCCATCATCGTCGATGAGTTTGCGAACCTGGATCTCGCGGTACCGTCGATCGTGTTCGGCGCCGTCGGCACCGCCGGTCAGCGCTGTACCAGCACGCGGCGCGTGTTCGTGCACAGCTCGAAGTCGAAAGAGCTGGAAGAGCGCCTGCTGCGCGCCTACGCGCAGGTCCGCATCGGCGATCCGATGGAGCAAGGCACGCTGATGGGGCCGCTGATCGACCAGTCCGCCGTCGAACGCTACAAGGCCGCGATCGAATCGGCCAAGCATGCCGGCGGCACCGTGCTGTGCGGCGACAAGATCCTGCCCGGCAACGGCAACTTCGTCGCGCCGACGATCGTGCGCGCCAAGGCCGACTGGTCGATCGTCAGAACCGAAACCTTCGGCCCGATCCTGTACCTCATCGAATACCAGGATCTCGACGATGCCATCGCCATGCACAACGCCGTCGACCACGGCCTGTCGTCATCCATCTTCACCGACAACATCCGCCACGCCGAGCGTTTCCTGTCCGCGATGGGCAGCGACTGCGGCATCGCCAACGTGAACATCGGCACCTCGGGCGCCGAGATCGGCGGCGCCTTCGGCGGCGAAAAGGATCCCGGCGGCGGCCGCGAATCCGGTTCGGATTCCTGGAAGGCCTACATGCGCCGGCAGACCAATACCATCAACTGGAGTCAGGAGCTGCCGCTGGCGCAGGGCATCGACTTCAGGATCGCGCCGATCTGATCCCCTCGTCCGCGCAGCGGGGGCCGCTCCTGCGCTTGCGGCATCGACTTCATTTGTTCTACTCTGTATGACAAATGAAGACCGCACCGACCCTGGGCCAGTTCGAACAAGTCGTCATGACGGCGGTTCTGCGCCTCAAGGACGATGCCTACGGCGTCACCATTCACGAGGTCGTCGAGAAACTCTCGAACCCCAAGGCCGTCGCACTCGGAGCGGTGTACGCCACGCTGGATCGGCTGGAGGACAAGGGCCTGATCTCTTCCTGGCTCGCCGATCCAACCCCCGAGCGCGGCGGTCGCTCGAAGCGGCACTACCGCCTGGAGCGGGACGGTGAAATAGCGCTGCGTGAATCTGTCGTGACGGCGCGCCGCATCTGCGATGCCGTCGAGCACGCATGGGGAGCAGGAATATGGTCAGGAAAATGGAAGCCCGTCCGCCAGAAGTGATCGAGCGGGTCGTGCGCCTGCTCACGCCGCCGGTGTGTCGGGAACATGTGCTCGGCGATCTCAGCGAGCGCTATGTGTCTCCGGCCCGATATGTGATGGATGTGCTCGGTACGCTGCCATTCGTGATCGGGAGTCGACTGCGCCGCACGCTCAATCCTGCCTTGGCAGCCTTTCTCGCCTTCTATTTCTGGTTTGGAGTCTTCTGGGGTCCGAACCAGGCGCACTGGGGCGTTGCCGTTGTCCCCGCGCTCGTTGCGTTGGCCGCTCTGACCGCGCGTGACATCTATCGCTCTCCCGCCCCGAACTGCTGGCTGGCCGCTGCCGGCGATGTCGCAGTTGCCGCCGTAGCCGTGTTGTTGTCGCAAGCCGCACTTGCACTCGCCGCGCCTGCCTGGAGGGTGTCCATGGAGGCGATGACGATCGGTTTTCCGCTGGGCTTTGCCATCCTTTACTTCCTGCGCGTCCAGCTTCTGCCGGGCACTCAGCACTATGCCGCTCCCGCAGGCTGCATGTCTGCGCAGGAACTGCACACCGAGCTCAGCGCCTATGCGCACATTGTCCGGCGTACCACTCGTATCGAGCTCGGCGCCGGCGTCGTGCTTGCCGTCTGGTGGATCTTCTGCCTCAAGCAAGCGGTCCTTCGAGAAAGCATGGGAGAAATCGTCGGTCTCGGCCTGTGCATCGCCGGGACACTGTTCGTGAGCGTCTACCTGTACAGCCGCGGCCGCGTCACCCGCATTCCGGCATCGCTCGACTTTCAACAGACGCTCGCCCTCTATCGAAGCGAGCTCGAGCGTCGGCGGGAACTCTCGGCGACATTCCTGTGGTGGTACGTGCTTCCGCTGACGATCGGGCCGGGCATCCTCCTGATCGCGCTGCATCTGCAACGACCGAACGCCGCAGCCACCGTTCCGATCATCCTGCTCGTGCTGGTGATCATCGCAGCCATCCTGGCGCTGACGCAGCGCCCAACCCTGAGAAAGCTGCATCAGCGCCTGGATCAGCTCTCCGTCCTCACGGAGAAGACCTGACTCTTCTTCCGAACTCCCCGCGTAGCACTCCATCGAAAGGAACCCGACATGAAAGGACTTCCGCATCTCATCGTTCTGCTGGTACTGGCTGCGCTCGCCCCGGACCCTGCGCGAGCGCAAGCACCAACGGTGCAAGGCGACTACGTCGGAACACTGGGCCCGATCACGCTCAAGCTGCACATCGTCGCGAACGAAGGCAGCTCGCTCAGCTGTACGCTGGACAGTCCCAATCAGGGCGCAAACGGGCTCAAATGCAGCGATGTCCGTATCGACGGGCAGTCGCTCTCCTTCCGGATACCCATCGTCAACGGCTCCTGGTCGGGATCGATCGAGGACGGCGGCGCCAGGCTCTCCGGCACCTGGTCACAGGGACAGCCATTGCCGCTGGTATTTCTGCGCGAGACGTTCGTGCCCGCACGCGAGCCCTCCCCCGTCGATGGATTCTGGCTGGGCGTCGCGAAGCCTCAAGGACGGGAGCTGCGCACCCAGCTCGTAGTGAAGAGCGACATCGAGGGCCAGCTCCATTGCACGGTCGACAGCGTGGATCTCAATGCGTTCGACATTGCCTGCTCGAACCCGAAGTATTCGGAGCGCGATTTCTCGTTCGACGTTCCGGTCGTCAAAGGACATTGGACCGGAAAACTGTCGAGCAATGGCGATACGCTTTCCGGCACCTGGACTCAAAAGAATCCCGATGATTCGCCGGGTGCACCCATTGCACTGAATTTCGAGCGACAGCAGGTTCGCCTTACGGCAACGCCACTGCCTCCCATCACTTTCGACGACGCCATTGCGCCGGTCAGCGCGGCCAGGATGCAGGAGGTGCTGAGGCAGGACCTGCAGAAACCATTACGCGAAGGGATTCTCGCGCCGGGCAAACCGATCGGCGTTGCGATCGGCGTCGTCACGCGAGGAGACCGGCGCATCTTCACCTTCGGCAACGCCGCCACCGAGTCGCTCTTCGAGATCGGCTCGATCACGAAGACCTTCACGGGATTGCTGCTGGCTCAGATGATCGAGAGCGGTTCAGTACGGCCTGACACCGCAGTGCGCGAGCTGTTGCCCCAGGGAGCGGTTGCGAAACCGCAGGGCGCCGAAATCACGCTGCTCGATCTGGCGACACAGCATTCCGGTCTGCCGCGCATGCCGGGCAACTTCCGTCCGGCAGACAGCAACGATCCCTACATCGACTACGGTGCGAAAGAACTCTACGGGTTCATCCTCGGACATGGCGTCGCAAAACCCGCTGCCCCGACGTTCCTGTACAGCAATCTGGGATTCGGATTGCTTGGCCAGGCACTGTCGAATCGTGCCGGCATTGCGTATCCGGAGCTGCTGCATCGCGCGATCGTCTTACCCATGGGCTTGACCGACACAGCAACCGCCTTGTCGCCGGAACGACGCGCGCGCCTCATCCAGGGTCACGCAACCGATCTTGTTCCTGCGCAGGGCTGGGATTTCGATGCGCTTGCGGGTGCGGGAGCGATCCGCTCGACCGCCGCAGACATGCTGACGTATCTCGAATGGAATCTGCATCCTCGCGAGCGTTCGGCCGGCAATGCCGCAGATCCCTATGCCCGTACGCTTCCTGCAGCGCTCGATCGCTCGCAGCAGCTTCAATCGGACGTGGCGGGCGCGACGCGCATCGCCTATGCCTGGCTCTACGACACCGAAGCCGAAACGTACGCGCACAATGGCGCCACCGGTGGATACAGCAGCTATGCGTTCTTCAGCCCCAAGCATGACTATGCGGCGGTCGTTCTCGTGAACATGACGATCGGCTCGCGCGGCAGCTTCGCGGACAGGCTTGGCCGGCACATTCAGCAGCGATTCGCCGGCAAGCAGGCCGTGTCGCTCGACCAGTGGTGACGCCCCGGGCCTGATCAGACGCGCCGTTTCACTGCGAAGGGCGGCGATCAAATCATCATCACGAGCTTCGATCAGGACGAGATCGAGATTCACACGACAGGTCGCGCCGACATCAAGGCCGGCGGACGCGTCGGCACGATCAGGCTCCATATGCTCGGCGTGGGCTGGGCTTCAAGGCTGCGCCCTGAGCGGTCTTTCTTGTAGGGTGGGAGCTTTCCCGCTAGATCGTCCCGCTCACCCCAATCCCCAGCGTCTTGCCGCGTTGGTCTGCTTAAACTACCCCGCATGACCGTTCGCGAAGCCACCGGCAATGCCGCCCTTTTCAGTCTCTGGGGGCTGTTCTGGCTGACGATGCTCGTCGTGGCGTTGCAGGATGCATCGCTCAGCCACACGATTCGCTGGTGGGAGCCGTTGCTCTGGGAGGGCAGCTCGGCGCTCATTGCCACGGTATGGCTCATCGCGCAGCGTCGGGTCGACGAGCGCTACGCGGTCTATCTCGACCGGCCCTGGCTGTGGCTCGCCCAGCATCTGAAATGGCTGCCGCTCATCGTGCCGACGTTCATCGCATCGATCTATCTGATTCGTCACGGCGTCTACACGCTGGTCGGCAGGTCCTACAACCATGAGCCCTGGCTCTTCGTGGTGCCGTATGAAACCGCCAAGCTCGTTCTATTTGCGGGAATGTGGCTGGGCATCGTTTTCGGCTTCGATTCGTTCGCGCAATGGCGCACGCAGCGCGAACGGCTGCTATCGGTGCAGAAGGCGCTCGCGGAATCGCAGCTACAGCAGTTGCAGAGCCAGTTGCGGCCGCATTTCCTGTTCAACGCGCTCAACACGATATCGTCGCTGATGCATTCGGATCCGGAGCGCGCGGATCGTCTGCTGGTGCGTCTGAGCGATCTGCTGCGGATCAGTCTGAGCATGCATCGATCGGAGCTGACTTCGCTAGCGGAAGAGCTGCGGGTGCTCGATCTCTATGCGCTCATCATGCGAGAACGCTTCGACGATCGTGTCGATCTTCGGTGGAACGTCGCCGAAGAGACGCTCTTCGCGAGCGTGCCTTCGCTGCTGTTGCAACCGTTGCTGGAGAACGCCTTCAAGCACGGCGTTGAGCGCAGCCAGTCGACTGTCGTCGTCCGAATCACGGCGAGCCGCGACGGCGATTGGCTGCTGATGTCGATCGCCAATACGGGAACGCTCGACTTCACGAACACGACAGGCGGTATCGGATTGCGCAACTGTCGTGAGCGGTTGCACGTTGACTACGGACCGGATGCGACGCTCGAGTTGCGACAGAATGATGCCGATGTGATCGCGCGAGTCCGGTTGCCGTGGCGGGAGCATCAGGCGTGATTCGCGTCCTGATCGTGGATGATGAGACGCCAGCGCGGAAAAAACTTCGGCAGTGGCTCGGCGAACAGGAAGGTCTCGAACTGGTAGGCGAGGCAGGCGACGGTCTTGCGGCGACACAGGCGATCGATAGTCTGAAGCCCGACGTCGTGTATCTGGATATCCAGATGCCAGGCCTGGACGGCCTCGAAGTTGCTGCTCAGCTGGAACCGGAGCGCGCACCGCTCATCGTGTTCGTCACCGCATACGACGAGCATGCCGTGAAAGCATTCGACCTGAACGCCGTCGACTACTTGCTCAAGCCCTACGACAAAGATCGCCTGCTGCGTACTGTGGCGCGTGTGCGAGAGCGCCTCGATACGGGCACGCGCGCACAGTCTGTCAGGACTGCTCGCGGACAGACGGGGTCGAGCGATCGATTGCTGGTGCCGGTGGGCGAGCGGCTGGAGCTCATCGAGAGCCGCTTGATCCACTGGCTCGAAGCCGACGACAACTATGTGCATGTCCACGCGGCGTCCCGTTCCTACATGCTCAGACGCACGCTGCAGGATCTGCTGACCCAGCTCGGCGAAGAGCGATTCGTCCGCATTCACAAGTCGACCGCGGTGAACGTGAGCGAGATCCAGTCGCTCACTCCGCTATTCAAAGGCGACTACGAAGTTCATCTGCGGAACGGACATACATTGCGGCTGAGTCGTCGCTATCGCGACGAGCTGTTCTCCCGGATGGGGCGGTAGCCTCGTAGCCAGCATAGAGAGCGAAACCTCTTCAGGTCCCGCTCGCCCCGGCCACCACCCCGCTGACCCCGAGGTCGCAGCACCTCCATGCACGAGCGCGCAGGATCGTCTCCATGAGTCCAAGGGAGGCCGCCGCCATGACGACATCTTCGACCCGCTACGACTTCCTGGACTGGCTGCGCGTGCTGGCCATCTTCGTGCTGCTGTTCTTTCACACCGGCATGATCTTCGTCGGCTGGGGCTGGCACATCGAGAACGCGCAGGTCATCGAGTCGCTGCGACTGCCGATGGATATCGCGCACCGATTGCGGATGCCGCTGCTGTTCGTCATCGCCGGTGCGGGAATGTGGTTCGCGCTGGGAAGTCGCACAGCGATGCAGATACTGCGCGAGCGGACATGGCGATTGCTGCTGCCGCTGCTGTTCGGCATGTTCCTGATCGTGCCGCCGCAGATCTATTTCGAGCGGCTCTTTCGCGGCGAGTGGCAGGGCGACTACGCATCGTTCTTCATCGAGCGAGTGCTGCAATTCCATCTGTATCCGCAAGGCGATTTCAGCTGGCACCACCTCTGGTTCATCGCGTATCTGTACGTCTACGTGATGCTCTTGCTGCCACTACTCGCGACGTGGCGCCGCAGCTGCTGGACGTTGCAGCCAGGTCCGTGGTTATACCTGCTGGGTCTGCCGCTGGCGATTAACGAGGCGCTGCTCAAGCCGCTGTTCCCCGAATCGCACAACCTTGTGCGCGACTGGTACATCTTCGATCACTATCTTCTGCTGACCTTGTATGGGTTTGCTCTCGCGTCCATGCCTGGCGTCTGGGATTGGTTTGCCAAGTGGCGTCACCGCTCGTTCGCGATCGGCATGGGCATCTTCGCGTTGGCTATGGCACTGTTCGAGTTCGGTGTCATCCGGCGCGACACACCCGCGGATGCGATCGTCGCGAATGTCTTCACCTGGTGCTGGCTGATGGTGTTCCTGGGCTATGGCCGGCAACACCTGTCGTTCAGCAACGGCTTGCTGCGCTGGGCGCGCGATGCGTCGTACCCCGTCTATATCCTTCACCAGACGCTGATCGTGGCGATCGGGTACTACGTGATCCAGGCGTCGTGGGGACCGTGGGGAAAGTACGCCACTGTGCTCATCACGACGATGGCCGGATGCTTCGGGCTGTACGAGGCGGTTGTGCGGCGGTTTGCATCGACGCGCGTGATCTTCGGGTTGAAGGGAAAGGATCTGTCCGGGACGCAGACGGTGCGAGTGACGAAGGCCGAGCCCTCGTCACTCGCATGAACCGGATCGCTTAGACTTGGGCGTGGTCCATCTTTGGCCGGAGTTCGGATGACAGATACGGTGTCACATCCCCTCCCCCCTGACCGCCCTAGAAATCGGGACGCCTGACCAGGACAGATGTCGCCAGCAAGAGCGCGGCAGCCGTTGCAAGCAGGCAGCGCAGTTTGCGTTGCTGCCCCCACCCTAACCCTCCCCCGCTACGCGGAGGAGGGGATCAGACTCGCTTACACCCGGCGTGCTTCTGCGCGAGCCAGTTCGAGCTGATCGGCGAGGCGCTTCTCCGAAACAGGAATGACCGCGCGCAGGTCCTGGGCGAACAGCGACACACGGAATTCCTCGATCATCCACTGCAGTTTGTCGAGTTCGGTGCGGATCGCCTGACCTTTGCTCGCGCGGTCGAGTTCGTTGAAGGCCTTGAGGAATGGCGCGACACGCTGTGCGAGTTCGAGATCGCGCTTCACGTTGCCTGCGATCTTGTCGAGCCGGCGGACGAGCGCCTTGAGATAGCGCGGCAGATGCGGCCACAGCAGCGGCGGCACGTCGAGCGGGAAACTGGACGGCACCAGCACGGCGAGCTGCGCGGTGGCGACATCGACGATCGACTTGAATGCCGGGCTCTGCAGGCCACGCAGTTTCTCGCGGACGCCGCGCAGCTCCCTGAGCGTGTCGATCATCTGCGTCGCCAGGCGATCCACCTGCGCGCCGAAGTCCGCGCGATGCCGATCCAGCAATGCCTGGAACGCTTCGGCCGATCGCGGCAGCGGTGATTCCGCGGCCAGGAAGCATTCCATGAAAGCGCGCTCAGCCAGTGCATCGGCGAGCGGGCGGCCCAGGTTGAGCCCCTGCCCCAGCAGCACCAGTTCGCGCTGGTCGGCAAAGCGCTTGCGCGCGTACTTGAACTGCTCCGGCAAGGCCAGTACGGCGAGGCGCAACACGCCCTGCCTGAGCATCGCAGCGGCTTCCTGCGGACTTCTGCTCTCGACGACGTCGACGCTGTCGCCGCGGTCGTGCAAGGTCGGACAGACCGTAAAGCGCAACCCTTTGCGCTCGACCGACTGCTCGTGCGGCAAGGCACCGAAATCCCAGGTGCGATGCTTCGTCGCTGCCGCCATCTGACGCGCCTGCGACACCGGATCGGTCCCGCGGGAACGCAATGTCCGCCGCAGTTCGCCGAGATCGCGACCTTCGGCGATGCGATTTCCCTGCAGATCGGCGACGCGGATGTTGATGCGCAGCGCATCGGGCAGCGGCAGTCGGGACACTTCCTCACCTGAGATCGGCTCGCCGGTCGCGCGCGTGATCCACGCTGCCATCGCGGCGTTGAAATCGCCCTTGCGGTCGATTTCCGCGACGGCACGTGCCGCATGCTCCGGCACGGGGACCAGCGATTTCCGGATGGACTTGGGCAATGCGCGCAACGCGGCGGTGACCTTCTCTTCCAGCCAGCCAGGAATCAGCCAGGCGAGCTGCCCGGCGTCGAGCATCGGCAGCAGCGGCTCCGGCACGGTCAATGTGATTCCGTCGTCGGCAGCGGTCGGCTCGAAGCGATAGACCAGCGGCAGCGCATTGCCCTCGATGCGCAGTTGCTCCGGATAGTTGTTCTCGTCGATGTCATCGACTGCGCGTCGCAGCAGATCGGCGCGCTGCATCTTCAGGGCTGCGCCGTCCACGTTGGCCGGCTCCTTGAGCCAGCGTTCCAGTGCCGCCGTCGAATGGATGTGTTCCGGCAGGTGCGACAGGTAGAACTCGACCATCGCCTGTTCGTCGACCAGGATGTCGCGGCGCCGGATCTTCGCTTCCAGTCGCTCGACCTGCTCGCGCAGCGCGCGATTCTCCTTGATGAAACCGGCGCGCAGTTTCGAACGCCCCTCGATCAACGCCTCGCGCACGAAGATCTCGCGCGCTTCGCGTGGCGCGACATTGCCGTAGTTCACCCGCCGCCGCGCCGACAGCGTGAGCCCGTACAGCGATGTCGATTCGAATGCCGCGACGAAGCCGCGTTCCTCGACCCAGTGCGGCTCGCTGTAGCTGCGCTTCACCAGGTGATCGCCGGCGGCTTCGATCCATTGCGGTTCGACCGCCGCGACCATGCGCGCATAGAGACGCGTCGTCTCCATCAGGCTGGCGGCGACCACCCACTTCGGCGGCTTCGATGCGAGCGGTGTGCCCGGCGCGATCACGAAGCGCGTACCGCGTGCACCCTCGTATTCGCGCTTCTCATCCAGCACGCCGATGCCGCCAAGGAAGCCCGTGAGAATGGCCTGATGCAGATCGCCGTACTCGGCGGGCGCCTGATTCATCGGCAGCTTGAGATCGGCCACGACCTCGCCCAGTTGCCGGTGCAGTTCCTGCCATTCGCGCATGCGCAGGAACGACACGAAATTTTCCCGGCACCACTTGCGCAACTGGTTGCCGGAAAGCGCGGCGCTCTGTTCCTGGAACAGCTTCCACAGATTCAGGACCGTGACGAAATCCGAGCGCGGATCGGCATAGGTGGCGTGCTTCTGGTCGGCCTGCTGCTGCGCATCGGATGGGCGCTCGCGCGGATCCTGGCTCGCCAGGAACGCACTCAGGATCAGCATCTCGGCGACGCAGCGATGATGACCGGCCGCGACCAGCATGCGCGCCAGCCGTGGGTCGACCGGCAGCGTCGCGATCTGCTTGCCGAGACTGGTCACGCGGCGCGAATCGTCGACCGCCTTCAGTTCCTGCAGCAGCCGATAACCATCGTTGATCAGGCGCGTATCCGGCGGATCGACGAACGGAAAGTCCTCGGGTTCGCCGAGGCCCAAGGTCGACATCTGCAGGATCACGCTGGCGAGATTCGTGCGCAGGATTTCCGGCGGCGTGAACTCGGGGCGCTGCAGGAATTCGTCTTCGGCAAACAGGCGGATGCAGATGCCTTCGCTTTCGCGGCCGCAGCGGCCCTTTCGCTGATCGGCGCTGGCCTGTGAGACCGGTTCGATGGGCAGTCGCTGCACCTTGCCGCGCACGCTGTAGCGACTGATGCGCGCGAGTCCGGAATCCACGACGTACTTGATGCCCGGCACCGTCAGCGACGTCTCGGCGACGTTGGTCGCCAGCACGATACGGCGCGCACTGTGGCCCTCGAAGATGCGTTCCTGATCGCGCGTCGACAGCCGCGAATACAGCGGCAGGATTTCAGTGTGATGCAGCTTCGCCTTGCCCAGTTCATCGGCCGCATCGCGGATCTGCTTCTCGCCCGGCAGGAACACGAGCACGTCGCCGCGCGACTCGCGATCCAGCTCGCGCACCGCGCTCACGATGCCCTCGGGCAGCGACAGCTCGGTTTCCTCGTCATCGCCGAACAGCGGCCGATAACGCACTTCCACCGGATAGCTGCGTCCCGACACTTCGATGACGGGCGCACCGCCGAAGAAGTCCGCGAAGCGTTGCGGATCGATGGTGGCGGACGTGATGACGATCCGCAGTTCCGGCCGCTTCGGCAGGATCTGTCTCAGTACGCCCAGCAGAAAATCGATATTGAGATTGCGCTCATGCGCCTCGTCGATGATGAGCGTGTCGTAGCGTCGCAGCAGCCGGTCGTTTTCCAGTTCGCGCAGCAGGATGCCGTCGGTCATGAGCTTGATCCGGCCATCCGGACCGACGCGATCGGTGAAGCGCACCTGATAACCCACCGCGCCGCCGACCGTCGTGCCCAGTTCGACGGCAAGCCGGTCGGCAATCGCGCGCGCCGCGATGCGCCGCGGCTGCGTATGGCCGATCAGACCGAACGCACCGCGCCCTGCTTCGAGACAGATCTTCGGCAGCTGGGTCGTCTTTCCCGACCCGGTCGCGCCGCACACGACGATCACCTGATGCTTCGCCAATGCCGTCGCGATTTCTTCGCGATGCGCAGTGATGGGCAACTCGGCATCGAACTGCAGCCGTAACGGCAACTGCCGCAGCCGCTCGACCTGCCCCGCAGATTTATCGATCGAGTCGCTGAGCGCCGCCGCGACCCGCTCGAACTCCGCGCCATGATCCCGGCGCGCAAACAGCCGATCCATCTCCCGCGCCAGCCGCGCACGGTCCGTCAGCCGCGTCAGCGGCAATCGCTCCCGCAGCGCAAGCAGGCGGTCGTTGATGGATTTCTGCGCGGTGGTCATGGTTCAGAAATGAGATTGGCCGCGAAAAAGCGCAAAGGACTCAAAATGGAAAAGCAGAGATCCGGATTTCCATTCTGGACCTTGCGTTCTTTTGCGCCTTTTTGCGGCCAATCCTCTCACGCCGGCGGCAAGCGAATCTCGATCAGCGCGCCGCCCAGCGCCGACTCGCCGATGCTGATCGTGCCGCCATTGAGCTTCGCCACTTCGCGCACGACAGAGAGTCCGATGCCCTGCCCGCTCACGCGCTCGTCCAGTCGTGCACCGCGATCCAGCACGCGTGCGCGTTCCGCCGGCGGAATGCCCGGGCCGTCATCTTCGACGAGGATCTGCAGGCCGTCGCGACGCGCGATCGGGCTCGACAGCCGATTCGCCGTCACGCGGACCTTGCTGCGTGCCCACTTGAACGCGTTGTCCACCAGGTTACCGGCCATCTCGGTCAGGTCTTCGCGGTCGCCGAAGTAGACGCAGCCTTCGGCCACGCTGAGGTCGCAGGCGATGCCGCGATCCATATACACCTTCAGCAGCGCACCGCGCAGCGCTTCGAGCGCGTCGCGAACGTCGACCGGCGCAGTACCCAGGCCCGTGCCGCCCGAGGCCGCAGCGCGCTTGAGCTGATACTTCACGATGTCATCCATGCGGCCGACCTGTTCGTCGAGCAGCTTCGCCACCGCGAGTTCCTGGCCCGCAGGCGAGTCCAGCAGGTTGCGCATCACCGCCAGCGGCGTCTTGAAACTGTGCGCGAGATTGCCGAGCGTATTGCGATAGCGCTGCAGGCGATCGCGCTCGCTGCGCAACAGCGCGTTGAGATTGGTGGTGATGCCCAGCAGCTCTCGCGGGTAGCCGCCGCCGAGTTCCGTAATCTCGCCAACCTCGACCGCTTCGATCTCCCGCTCCGCACGTCGCAGCGGCGCCAGCAGGCGGCGCAGGAGAATGGCCAGTGCACCGAGCAGCAGCAGCATCAGTACGCTGAACCAGCCGAAGAGCTGTACGCGGAAGCGGTTCAATTGCGCGTAGTACGGTTCGCGGCTCTCGGCGACGCTGTACACGAAGGAGCGTGTTTTCTTCCTGTTGAATTCCCATTCGATCGCGCGACTGAGCGCGAGCACCACGGTTCCGTCCGCCCCGCGCAATTCGCCGAAGCGTCGTTCGCCCGGATGCAGCGTGGGCGAGAACTCCAGTCCGGTTCCTGCCAGCGATGCGGATCGCCAGCTCACGTAACCGTCGCTGCGCACGATTTCGCCGTAGAGACCGGAACCGGGATTGTTGAACCGCATTTCCGCGAGCTGCGCCGCCGGCTGCAGTCCGTCATTCGGCTCTTCTTCCGATGCGGAAATCAGCGCCAGCACCTGAACCTCCAGCCGGTCGCGCACCGACCGCTCGGCGAGATCGCGGAACACGAGATCGAGCGCCACGATCGTGATGCCGAAGAACAGCACGAGCAGCACGCTGACGGAAGCCAGCAGTCGGGTGCTTAACGAGTGCGGCTGCATCAGAGGTTCACACGGAGATCACGGAGTCAGAAGGAGAAGAAATTTCCACGGGGGACACGGGGGGCACAGGGATAAGAAGAGATTTCTTCGGTTCCGAACCCCCGTGTTCCCCGTGTTCCCCGTGGAAATTTCTTCTCCTCTGTTTCTCGTTATTCGCGCTGCAGGGCGAAGCGGTAGCCGCGGCCGCGCAGTGTTTCGATCGGTTTGATGGTTTCGTCCGGATCGAGCTTGCGGCGCAGGCGGCCGATGAAGACTTCGATGGTGTTGCTGTCGCGATCGAAATCCTGCGCGTAGAGACGATCGGTGAGTTCGGCCTTGGAGATGACCTCACCGGCGCGATGGATGAGGTATTCGAGGATGCGATATTCGAAGCTCGTCAGCTCGACGCGCTTGTCGTTCACCGTCACGTCCTGCGTGCGCGGATCAAGCGCGACGGGGCCACAACGCAGCACAGGCTGAGCCCAGCCGCCCGAACGTCGCAGCAGCGCCTGTGCACGCGCCAGCAGTTCCTCGAAGTGAAACGGCTTGGCGACGTAGTCGTCGGCGCCGGCCTGCAGACCTTCGACCTTGTCCTGCCAGCGATCACGCGCCGTCAGAATGAGGATGGGGAAGGTCTTGGATTCGGCGCGCAGTTTGCGGATCAGTTCGAGCCCGGGCAGCTTCGGCAGGCCGAGGTCGATGATGGCGAGATCGAGGGCGTATTCGCGCCCGCAGTACAGCCCCTCTTCGCCGTCGGCCGCAAGATCGACGGTGAAGCCGGAATCCTTGAGCTGCTGTGCGAGGGTTTCACGCAGCGCAGCTTCATCTTCGACGACCAGGACGCGCATCAGTACATCTGCCCCGTCTGTGCATCGACGTGCACGGTCCACACCCGACCGTCGCCGCTCAGCAAACGAATGTTGTAGACCACACGATCGCCATTGAGGGATTGCTGCGCCTTCACGGCCTTGGCGCGATAGCGGCTCTCGGCCATGTTGACGGCCTGATCGAGCGATACGCGCGGGCGATCCGTCTGACGTTCGCTGCGAGGGCGCTTTTCGATCAGGCTCTGGGCACCCGCCACCGGCACCGCCAGGCCGAGGGCCAGGGCGGAAATCATTGCCAGCAGCGAAAGGCGGGATCGCATGGGAGCGGTAGTTTACGGTCGATGGGGTGACGATTCACACCCCATCGACCCGTGGATTTTCACTCTGCCGGCGCGACGGCCACCCGGACCCGGATCTTCGAACCCGGGTCGTACGGCATCCGGGTGGTGTATTCGCGTCCGTTGTAACGGTACGTGACGCGATAGCCATCGATGCGCTCTTCGTACTGATCCTGGTAACGGACTTCGCAGCGCTGCACGACTTCCTGCGTGGTCGAGGTGCCATGGGCGCGGCGCGCGCTGTCGTAGCCGACGCCCGCGCCAATCGCGGCGCCGGCAATCGTCGCGGCGTCACGGCCGCTGCCACTGCCGAATTGATGGCCGATCACGCCGCCGATGATGCCGCCCAATAGCGTACGGCCGCCGACGGCGGGCTCGGAAATGTGCGGGCGCGATTCAACGGTGCGGGCATCGTCCCAGCATTCGCGGCGCGGGGTCTCCACCCGGACCTGCCTGACGATCGGTTCGGCGCGCACGACCGGAGCGTAGTCGTAGTCTTCGTGCCGCGCGTTGGACCAGGAAGGAGGCGCTGCCAGTGTGACCGAGGTCACACACAGACCCGTGAGAACCGCCAGGACACTCGCACCGCGAGCGGAAATCGTCATGTTCTTCTCCACACCCGGCGGGATGAAGCCGGGCATGGGACGCACGATAGGATCGAAGCTCTGAATGAAGGCTGAATCTTCGCCGCGGCTGGGTCTGCGGCGGAGTCACGGAAAGTCACGAAAGTGACGAAGGCCAGAAGACCCCGTGACTTTCGTCACTCCCGTCACTCCTCCTTCTTCGCCTCGTCCCACAACCGGTCCATTTCCTCCAGCGTCGCCTGCTCCGGCGCGCGACCCTCGGCCTTGAGACCACGCTCGACATGACGAAAGCGGCGTTCGAACTTCGCATTGGTGAGGCGCAGCGCCTTCTCGGGATCGATCTTCAGATAACGGCAGACGTTGACGACGCAGAACAGCACGTCGCCAATCTCATGCTCCATGCGCTGCGGATCGGCGCCGGCCGCGACTTCCTCGCGCAGCTCGCCGAGTTCCTCCTGCAGCTTGTCGACGGCGCCGCCGACGTCCGCCCATTCGAATCCGACTTGTGCGGCCCGCTTGCCGAGTTTGCTGGCGCGCGTCAGCGCCGGCAGGGCGAGCGGGACATCGTCGAGCACGCTGTCGCGGGTCGCTGCACGCTCGCGCCGCTTCTGTTCTTCCCAGGCGAGGGTCTGCTGCTCCGCATCGTCGATGCGCGCATCGCCGAAGACGTGCGGATGGCGCCGTTCCATCTTGTCGCAGATGGCATCGACCACGTCGTCGAAGGCGAAGGTGCCCTGCTCGCTCGCCATCTGCGAATGAAAGACGACCTGGAACAGCAGGTCGCCGAGTTCGTCGCGCAGCGCCTCCAGATCCTTGCGTTCGATGGCATCGGCGACTTCGTAAGCCTCTTCGATCGTGTACGGAGCGATGGAGTCGAAGTTCTGCTGCAGATCCCACGGACAGCCGCGTTGCGGATCGCGCAGGCGCGACATGAGGGCGAGCAGGCGGGAAATCGATGACATGGCAACTCGCTAGCGGTTGACGGGCGGAGCGGCAAGCAATCGATACAGGTTCATCAATATCCCGGCCGTGGCGCCCCAGATCTGGTACGCGCCGAAAGGAATGTCATAGACCTGCACCGGCACATCGCCGATGACGCGCTCGCGCGAAAGGTGATTCGCTTCGTCCAGCAGATGCGCGAGCGGCAGCTCGAACGTCGTCTCGACTTCGCGGCTGTTCAGCTTCAGCGTAAAGCCCGGGTTGACGAAGCCCACCACGGGGGTGATGCAGAAACCGGTGAGCACGACCAGCGGATCGAGATAGCCGGCGACCTGGATGTAGTCGCGCATGAGGCCGACCTCCTCCTCCGTTTCGCGCAACGCCGCATCCAGCGGACCGGCGTCGGAGGATTCGATGCGTCCGCCGGGAAAGCTGATCTGTCCCGCGTGGTTCTTGAGCTGCGCCGAGCGCTGCGTCAGCAGGATCGTCGGGCCTTCGTCACGATCCACGATCGGCACCAGCACGGCGGCGGGCGCGAGCGATGCCGGATAGAAGCGCCGGAAGCGGTCGCTGAACTCGGGCGCGATGCCGCCGGCATGCGCCGTCGTCAGATCCGTCGCAGGCTGCGAACCGTGCAGCCTCGCCTCGATCCGCCGGCGCAGTTCCAGTCGATCGGAAAGCCCCGACACGTCAGCCGCCGCCTTCCGCTTTGACGCCACCCTTGGTCAATTCGCGCGGATCGAGCAGGCGGGCGAGTTCCTCGGGCGGCAGCTTCGTCTGCTCGGCGGCGACTTCGCGCACCGGGCGGCGCTCGGCGTAAGCCTGCTTGGCGATCTTCGCGCCCAGTTCGTAACCGATGACCGGATTGAGCGCGGTGATCAGGATCGGATTGCGTTCCAGCGCCGCGGTGACGGCGGACTCGTTCACCTTGAAGCCGGCGATTGCCGCATCCGCCAGCACGCGCGCCGCATTCGACAGCAGGTCGATGCTCTGCAGCAGGTTGTAGGCGATGACGGGCAGCATGACGTTGAGCTGGAAGTTTCCGGACTGTCCCGCAACCGTGATCGTCGCGTCGTTGCCGATGACCTGCGCCGCCACCATCGTCACGGCTTCCGGAATCACGGGATTGACCTTGCCCGGCATGATGCTGCTGCCCGGCTGCAGCACCGGCAGCGAAATCTCGCCGATGCCGGCGAGCGGACCGCTGTTCATCCAGCGCAGATCGTTGGCGATCTTGGTCAGTGATACGGCCAGCGTCTTGAGCTGGCCGGAGAGTTCGACGGCGGCGTCCTGCGACGACAATGATTCGAAGTAGTTCGGACTGGGCCGCAGTTCGAGCCCGCTCTTCAGCGACAGATAGCGCGCCGCCAGTACCGCGAATTTCGGATCGGCATTGATGCCGGTGCCGACGGCCGTGCCGCCGAGCGCAATCGCCTGCAGCCGCGGCCGGCATTCCATGATGCGCGTCGTACCCAGTTCGATCTGCGCGTGCCAGCCGCTCAGCTCCTGGCCGAACGTCACGGGCATCGCGTCCATCAGATGCGTGCGACCCGTCTTGACGATGTCGCCGATCTCACCGATGCGGCGCGTGATCACCGCGTTCAGATAGGCGAGCGCCGGCAGCAGATGCTGCTCGATGCCCAGCAAGGCGCTCAGGTGGATCGCCGTGGGGATCACGTCGTTCGAACTCTGGCCCATGTTGACGTGGTCGTTCGGATGCACCGGCACCTTGGCCGTGCTCGCCAGGTGCGCGATCACCTCGTTGGCATTCATGTTGCTGCTGGTGCCGGAACCGGTCTGGAACACATCGACCGGGAACTGCGCGTCGTGCTTGCCATCGATCACTTCGAGAGCGGCTTTCTGGATCGCGCCGGCGCGTTTCGGATCGAGGCCGTCGAGTTCGAGATTGGCGGTGGCCGCCGCCCACTTGATCAGGCCGAGCGCGCGGATGAAATCGCGCGGCATGCGCAGTCCGCTGATCGGAAAGTTCTCGACCGCGCGCTGGGTCTGCGGCCCCCACAGCGCATCGGCGGAAACCTTGAGTTCGCCGAGACTGTCGCGCTCGATGCGAAATCCGCTCTTCGTCACATTGGGCTCCGTCGATAAAGCTGCCGGAAGGGAAATCCCGATCCGGTTTCGTCCGGACCGGAAACGACAGCGTGCGGTATGATTCTACATATGAACATTCATCTCCTGAACGCCATCTCTCCCATCGACGGCCGTTACGCCGACAAGTGTGCCGAACTGCGTCCGCTCTTCAGCGAGCGCGGCCTCATCCGCCAGCGCGTGCGCGTCGAGGCGTTGTGGCTCAAGGCCCTCGCCGCCGAGCCGCGCATCGAAGAACTGCGCGGACTGCCCACGGAAGCATTGACCGTGCTCGATGCGCTGGCTGCCGAGCTGACCGATGCCGATGCCGTCGAAGTGAAGCGCATCGAGCGCGAAACCAATCACGACGTGAAGGCCGTCGAATACTTCGTGAAGAGCCGGCTCGATGCCGTGCCGGCCTGGCGTTCACGGCGCGAATTCGTGCATTTCGCCTGCACGTCCGAGGACATCAACAATCTCAGCTATGCGCTGATGCTCAAGGAAGCGCGCGACCAGGTGCTGCTGCCGCGGCTGGATGCGTTGATCGCGCGCCTGAAGACGCTGGCCCACGCCAATGCCGACGCGCCGATGATGTCGCGCACGCACGGCCAGCCGGCGACGCCGACGACGCTCGGCAAGGAAATCGCCAACTTCGTGTATCGCCTGCAGCGCCAGCGCCTGCGATTCTCGGCCGTGTCGATCGAAGGCAAGATCAATGGCGCCGTCGGCAACTTCAATGCCCACGTCGTGGCGTATCCGCAGGTCGACTGGCCGGCGCTCGGCTCGCGCTTCGTCGAATCGCTCGGCCTCGTCTGGAATCCGTACACCACCCAGATCGAGCCGCACGACTGGAACGCGGAGTACTTCGACGCACTCGCACGCATCAACACGATCCTGGTGGATTTGTGCCGGGACTTCTGGGGATACATCTCGATCGGCTATTTCCGGCAGCGCGTCGTGGCCGGCGAAGTCGGCTCGTCGACCATGCCGCACAAGGTCAATCCCATCGACTTCGAGAATGGCGAAGGCAACCTGGGACTCGCCAACGCGATGCTGCGCTTCCTCGCGGACAAGCTGCCGGTGTCGCGCTGGCAGCGCGATCTCACGGATTCGACCGTGCTGCGCAACGTTGGCGTCGCGGTCAGCCATTCATTGATTGCGTGGCGATCTATCGAGCGCGGTCTGGAGCGTGTCGACGTGGATCGCAAGCAGCTGGCTGCGGACCTGGATGCGAACTGGGAACTGCTGGCGGAACCCATCCAGACAGTCATGCGGCGGTTCGGCGTGGAGAACGCCTATGAACAGCTCAAGTCATTGACGCGCGGCCAGCGCATCGATGCCGCCAGCCTGCGCGAATTCATCGGCGGACTGGCCATTCCGGAAGAAGCCAGGAAGGGGTTGCTGGCGCTCTCGCCGGCGACCTACACGGGCATCGCCAACCGGCTTGCGCGCGACGTCTGACGTCCCGACGGCGATTGCCTGCTGCTCATGCGCCCGGTTTGTGCCCTATATTTGGGATACTTCACAATTCCGACGTAAGGTCACGGATATACTGACAAAATGTCGCTAAGGCCCGACCTGACCGTAGCTGCCATCGTCGAACGCAACGGCGAGTTCCTGCTCGTCGAAGAGCGCGTGGGCAATGCCATGGTCTTCAACCAGCCTGCCGGGCACGTCGAACGCGGCGAGGAACTGATCGCCGCCGTCATCCGCGAGACGCTCGAAGAAACGGCCTGGACCTTCCAGCCCGAGGCGCTGACCGGCATATACCTGTGGGATCAGCCCGAGAAGCAGCGCACCTTCCTGCGCTTCGCCTTCTGCGGCCAGGTCACTGCGCACGATCCCGCACGTCGCCTGGATCGCGGCATCGAACGTGCGCTGTGGATGAACCGCAGGCAGATCGACCTGCGCGCCGCGCGCCTGCGCAGTCCGATGGTCACGCGTTGCATCGATGACTATCTGCAGGGCCGTCGCTATCCGCTGGATGTCGTGCAGCATCTGCTGTCCGGCATTGCCTACGTCGGTCCCGAACGCCGCTCGCAGCCGCGCGACATCATCGACGATCTGCCGACCTTCAGTCGCCTTTGAGTATCCCCACGGCATCTGCTTCTTCCTGTAGGTCAGGCTTTAGCCTGACACTGCTCAGGCCGGCTAAAGCCGGCCCCACAGCAGATCCTGTGGTCGTTGCAGACGGTTAATCTCCCCGTTCATGGCCTCACCTCTCGTCATCGTCGGCATGTCCGGCGGCGTGGATTCGTCCGTCGCCGCGTGGCTGCTGCTGCAGCAGGGCTACGAAGTCCAGGGGCTGTTCATGAGCAACTGGGACGAGGACGAAGACGGCTACTGCACGGCCGCCGCGGATTTTCAGGATGCGCGGAAGGTATGCGAACAGCTCGGCATTCCGCTGCACAAGGTCAGTTTCGCCGGTGAATATCGCGAGCGCGTGTTCGCGTACTTCCTGGAGGAATATCGCGCCGGACGTACGCCCAATCCGGACGTGCTGTGCAATCGCGAGATCAAGTTCGGCGTGTGCTTCGACTACGCACGCCGGCTCGGTGCGGAATGGGTGGCGACCGGCCACTACGCGCGCGTGGTGCATGAACCGCGGCCGCGCTTGCTCAAGGGCCTCGATCCCGGGAAAGACCAGAGCTACTTCCTGCACGCGATGCCCGCCGCCTCGCTCGCCCGCACGCTCTTTCCCATCGGCGACAAGCACAAGGACGAGATCCGTGCCATCGCGCGCGACCTGACGCTGCCCGTGTTCGACAAGAAGGACAGCACCGGCATCTGTTTCATCGGCGAACGTCCGTTCGCGGAGTTCCTGTCGAAGTACCTGCCCGCGCAGCCCGGCGACATCGAATCGCTCGACGGCCGCCGGCTCGGCCGGCATCAGGGACTCATGTACTACACGCTCGGCCAGCGCCAGGGCCTGCGCATCGGCGGCCAGGCCGATGCATCGGAAGCGCCCTGGTATGTGGCCGGCAAGGATCTGCAGCGCAACGTGCTGCTCGCGGTCCAGGGGCACGATCATCCGGCACTGCTGAGCGACAGCCTGACGGCCGCGCAGATGCAGTGGGTCGCGGGCGCTGCACCCGCGCCCCGATTCGAGTGCACCGCGAAGGTTCGCTATCGCCAGGCCGACCAGGTCTGCCGCGTGACGGTGATCGACCGCGGCACCGTCGATATCCGGTTCGTCCAGCCGCAGCGCGCCGTGACACCGGGGCAGTACGCCGTGCTCTATCTCGGCGAGGAGTGCCTGGGCGGCGGAGTCATCGAATCCACCCGTCCCCATACGCGCGACCTATCGTCGCCCGTGGCTGAGACTGGTTCTCATTAGATCGCGGGCCTCTGGCTGCCAGACGTTTCATATATCGACCGACCCCACTGACTCAGTTTTCAGGTCTACTTCGACTCGCGGAGCGGCTATAATTCCGCGCGCTGAAAACCGGGGTCCGTCCATTCGCGATCGACTGCCCGGTCCATTTTTCCCGGAGGACGCATGAAAGACTCGTTCAAGGCGCGCACCACGCTCGCTTGCGGTAGCCGCAACTATGAAATCTTCAGCCTCGCCGCGCTGAAGGACCGCAACGTCGCACGCCTGCCCTTTTCCCTGAAGATCCTGCTCGAAAACCTGCTGCGCTTCGAAGACGGCGTGAATGTCACGCGCGCCGACATCGATGCGCTGCTCAACTGGGATCCGAAGGCCGCGCCTTCCTACGAAATCTCCTTCACGCCAAGCCGCGTGATCATGCAGGACTTCACCGGCGTGCCCGCGATCGTCGACCTCGCCGCGATGCGCGAAGCCATGATCAAGCTCGGCGGCAATGCCGATGAAATCAATCCGCTGTCGCCGGCCGAACTGGTCATCGACCACTCGGTACAGGTCGATGCCTACGGCTCGCCGCAGGCCATCGTCGAAAACAACCGCATCGACTTCAGCCGCAACACCGAGCGCTATGCGTTCCTGCGCTGGGGCCAGACCGCGTTCCAGAACTTCAAGGTGGTGCCGCCGAACACCGGCATCGTTCACCAGGTCAACGTCGAGCATCTCGCGCGCGTCGTGTTCGATGCGCAGAGGGACGGCGTGAACTGGGCCTACCCGGACACGCTGGTCGGCACCGACTCGCACACGACGATGGTCAACGGCCTCGGCGTGCTCGGCTGGGGCGTCGGCGGCATCGAGGCCGAAGCGGCCATGCTCGGCCAGCCGGTCACGATGCTCATCCCGCACGTCATCGGCTTCAAGCTGACGGGCACGCTCAAGCCCGGCACGACCGCGACCGACCTCGTGCTCACGATCACCGAAATGCTGCGCAAGAAAGGCGTGGTCGACAAGTTCGTCGAGTTCTTCGGCGATGGCCTGGCGAACCTGCCGCTCGCCGATCGCTCGACGATCGCGAACATGGCGCCGGAATTCGGCAGCACCTGCGGCATCTTCCCGATCGACGAAGAAACCCTGAAGTATCTCGACCTGACGGGCCGCAGCGCCGAGCAGATCGCGCTGGTCAAGGCCTACGCACAGCACCAGGGCATGTGGCGCAACAACGGCGACGCACAGGCCGATTACACCGACGTGCTCGAACTCGATCTCGGTACCGTCGAACCCTCGCTCGCCGGCCCGAAGCGTCCGCAGGATCGCGTGCCGCTGCGCACGGCGAAGCAGACCTACGCCAGGACGCATGCCACGATGGCGGAAGAACGCTCGAAGAAGAATCCGTCGGCCACCGGCGTCGGCAAGGCGACGGTCAACGGCAAGTCGTTCGACGTCAAGGACGGCGACGTGCTGATCGCCGCCATCACGAGCTGTACCAACACGTCGAACCCCGCCGTGCTGATTGCTGCCGGCCTCGTCGCCCGCAATGCCCGCAAGCTCGGCCTGACCTCTAAGCCGTGGGTGAAGACGAGCCTGGCACCCGGCTCGCGCGTCGTGACCGACTATCTGACGAAGGCCGGCCTCACGCCGGATCTGGAAGCCGTCGGCTTCTACACGGTCGGCTACGGCTGCACGACCTGCATCGGCAACTCCGGTCCGCTGCTGCCGCAGATCTCTGAAGCCGTGAAAGCAGGCGACGTGATCGCGACATCGGTGCTCTCGGGCAACCGCAACTTCGAAGGCCGCGTGCATCCGGAAGTGAAGATGAACTTCCTCGCCTCGCCGCCGCTCGTCGTCGCCTACGCCCTCGCCGGCACGTTGAACCTCGATCTCACGACCGAACCGCTCGGCACGAGCGCCGACGGCAAGCCGGTCTATCTCAAGGACATCTGGCCCTCGCCTGCCGAGGTTCAGGAGTTCATCAACAAGTCGGTCGACTCCGCCATGTTCCGCAAGGGCTACGCGAGCGTGTTCGCCGGCGATGAAAACTGGAATGCGATCAGCCTCGGCGCCGGCAAGATCTATCAGTGGGACGACAAGTCGACCTACGTGAAGAATCCGCCGTACTTCGTCGGCATGACGATGAAGCCGAACCCGGTCGCCGACATCCGCAATGCCCGCGCGCTGGCGTTGCTGGGCGATTCGGTCACGACGGACCACATCTCCCCGGCGGGCGACATTTCCAGGACGAGCCCGGCCGCGAAATACCTCGTATCGCTGGGCGTACAGCCGGTGGACTTCAACTCCTACGGCGCACGCCGCGGCAACCACGAGATCATGATGCGCGGCACGTTCGCCAACATCCGCCTGCGCAACCTGCTGGCTCCGGGCACCGAAGGCGGCGTGACCGTCCACGTCCCGAGCGGCGAACAGATGAGCATTTACGACGCCGCCATGCGCTACAAGCAGGAAGGCACGCCGCTCGTGGTTCTGGCCGGCAAGGAATACGGCACGGGCTCCTCGCGCGACTGGGCCGCCAAGGGCACGATGCTGCTGGGCGTGAAAGCCGTCATCACCGAAAGCTTCGAGCGCATCCACCGCTCGAACCTGATCGGCATGGGCGTGCTGCCGCTGCAGTACAAGGAAGGCCAGAACGCGCAGTCGCTCGGTCTCACCGGCAAGGAAAGCTTCGAGATCATCGGGCTCAACGGCGGCGCGGCGAAGGTCGTCACCGTGGTCGCTACGCCGGATAGCGGCGCGCCGATCAAGTTCGAAGTGCGTGTGCGCATCGATACCCCGAAGGAGCGCGAGTACTTCCAGCACGGGGGCATCCTGCACTACGTGCTGCGTCAGCTGGCGAGCGGCAGCAAGGCTGCATGATGGAACGAGTGACATAGGTCACGAGGGTCACGAAGGTGACGAAGAAGGGGGAGCGAGAGCTCCCCCTTCTGCATTTCGGACCCACGTAACTTTCGTCACCCGCGTCACTTCCGTCACTTTCAGCATCGATTGAATTCGCAACGGCCGCACACCGATAATCGGCGCCGCCTCTCATCTGGAGCCCGCCATGACAGACCACATCCGCATCGGCGTCGAAGACCGCGTCATGCGCATCGCGCTCAACCGGCCGGACAAGAAGAACGCGATCACCAATGCCATGTACGCGGCCCTCGGCAACGCGCTCGACAGCGCCGAGAAAGATCCGCAGGTACGCGCCGTGCTGCTGGAAGCCGAGGGCGATGCCTTCACCGCCGGCAACGATCTCGGCGACTTCGCCGCAGTCGCCTCGGGCCAGCTGGCACGCAGCGAAATGAAGTCGCACATGTTCCTCGATGCGCTGGCTCGGGCGGAAAAGCCCTACGTCGCCGCTGTGCAGGGCTTCGCCGTGGGCATTGGCGTCACGATGCTCATGCACTGCGATCTCGTTTACGTTGCCGAGAACGCCAAGCTCTCCACGCCGTTCGTGAATCTCGCGCTCGTGCCCGAAGCGGCATCGAGCTGGCTGATTCCCGCCCGTATCGGACACGCGCGTGCCTTCCAGATGTTCGCACTCGGCGAACCCGTCGACGGCAGGACGGTAGCCGCCATCGGACTGGTCAATGCGGCCGTGCCGGCGGATCAGGTTCGTGCGAAAGCGCTCGAAGCCGCCAAGGCGCTTGCGACGCGACCGCTCGGCGCGTTGCAAGCCACCAAGAAACTGATGCGTGACGCAGCGGCGATTTCCGCCGTCATGCAGCGCGAGGGCGAGATCTTCGGTCAGCGATTGAAAACAGCCGAAGCCGCCGAAGCCTTCCGGGCCTTTGCCGAACGGCGTCCACCCGACTTCACGAAGATCTCCGGATGACCGCCATGCAAGCACCGTTCGACACACCCATCGACGATTCCGCCGACCTGCTCGTCGGCCCCCTGCGCGGTCCGCGGCAGATGCTCGCGACACAGCAGTACGACAATCACACCTCCATCCACGACGACGCGACCGCGCAGAAACTCGGCTTCAAAGGCGGCACGATCGAAGGTCCGACGCATTTCAGCCAGTTCGTACCGCTGTGTGTCGCGCTGTGGGGAACGCGCTGGCTCGAAAGCGGCTGTCTCTCCGCCCACTACCGCAATCCCTGCTTCGAGGGCGAACGCGTGCGCGCTTTCGTCGCGAGGCCGAAGAACGGCGAAACCCAGACGACGATCTGGATGCAGCGCGAAGATGGCGTGGAGATCCTGCGCGGCACCGCCGCCGTGGGCAGCGACAACCCGCCCTCGGCACTCGAACAGCGCATCAAGGATCTGGCGCCACCCGACAGGCTCGTCATCCTGCACGACGTGAGCGTCGGCATGCGCGGCCAACGGATGCGCATCCGCATGGACGCCAACCAGCACATGGGCCACCTCTATCCCTTCTCGCTGGCCGACAAGCTCAAGGTGATCACGGAGAATTCGCCCTGGTATTCGGCCGCCGGCGCCGGCAGCTCGCCCTGGGGTCGCGCGATCATTCCCGTCGAGATGATCAGCGTGCTGTTGAACCACAGCCGCGACGCGAATGAATTTCCCGTCCGCGGTCCGGTCGTCGGCCTGTTCGCCGATCAGGAAATCCGCCTCATCGGCGGCCCGCTGTTCGTCGGCGAGGACTACGAGATCGAACGCGAAGTGGTGGCGCTGAGCGGCAGCCGCCGCACCGAAAGCATGTGGATCCGCACGCGCGTAATGAAGCCGGGCAGCGACGAAGTCATCGCCACGATGCTGCTGAATTCAGCTTCGCTGAAGGATTCGTACGCGAACTACGCGCGCGATCTGGCGGCGTTGGAAAGTTGAAGACAGGAGAAGATTAATGGCCGCAAAAAGGCGCAAAGAACACACATTGTGAAAAGAATCCGACTCTGAACTTTGCGTACGTCTGCGCTTTTTTGCGGCCATTCATTCTTGATCTATCTGCCGCGACGTTTCGCGACATTGCCCTGCTTGCGGTTGTTCCGTGACCGCATCTGATCCTGGATGCGCTTCACGAGCTGCAGGTGCTGGGCCGGCGGCAGTTCCTGTTCGTCTTCCACACCCCACTGTTCCTTGAACGCGCGCACGGCTTCTTCCCGGACGGCGGCGTGACGGTTCGACAGCATCAGCGAATCAGGCGAGCACACGCGCGCGCGGATCAGGCCGAGATCCTCGGCCGCATGGAACAGGCTGGGATACCAGCTCTGCCAGGTCGGCAGCAGGTTCTCGACCTGCTCGCGCAGACTCAGCCGTTGTGTCGTCTCGGTGGTCATGTTCGCTGGTCTTTTACCATGGCCTGCGGCGGCGGATGAACCCATCAAAACCCTAAATTTGCGTCGCGAGTCCTGCCTGTGGAGGACTCCGTCACATATTGCTATCGTCGAACGATTCGTCGTCTTCCGGAGCCACCCATGTCGGACAAGCATCCGCCGATCGAGGGAACCTGCCTATGCGGCGCGGTCCGCTATGAAATCGATGGCCCGCTCAATGCCATGGTGCATTGTCACTGCTCCATGTGTCGCAAGCATCACGGCGGATCGTTCGCGACCTTTGCCGCTGCGCCCTTGATGGGCTTCCGCTGGATCGCCGGCGAAGACAATGTCGCGACGTACGTCTCTTCCGACAAGGGCCAGCGTTCGTTCTGCCGCTCCTGCGGTTCGGTGGCGCCGTCGGTGCTCAAGGACATGGACATGGTCATCTGCCCGGCAGGCAATCTGCTGGGCGATCTCGACCTGAAGCCGCAGGCGCACTGGTTCGTCGGTTCGCGGGCACCGTGGACACAGATTGCCGACGCCCTGCCCCAGCACGAGGAATACCCCGAAGAGTTCGGCACGACCGGCGTCACGCGCCCCGCTGCCGAGAAGCGCGAAGGTATCGTCGCGGGCAGCTGCCTGTGCGGCTGCGTCGCGTTCGAACTCACGGGTCAGCCGATGCGCATGATGAACTGTCATTGCACGCGCTGCCGTCGCGGTCGCAGCAGCGCCCATGCCACCAATCTCTTCTACAAGCTCGGCGATTTTCAGTTCGTGCGCGGCGAGGCGGACGTGCGGACGTACAAGGTCCCTGAGGCGCGTTTCTTCTCGGTGGCGTTCTGCGGCAAGTGCGGCGGCGCGGCGCCGCGTGTTTCGCCGGAGCGCGACGTCGTCGTGATTCCCGCAGGCACGCTCGACGACGATCCCGGCATGCGGCCGCAGGCGCATATCCATGTCAGTTCCAAGGCCAACTGGTTCGAGATTGCCGATTCGCTGCCGCAGCTTCCGGAGGGTCCGCCGCCGGTCTAGGTGTCTGGTCTTCCTGTAGGTCAGGCTTCAGCCTGACTTCTTAAAGAGGCCGGCTGAAGCCGGCCCCACAGGCAGATGAGAAGGAATCAATCGCTCTCGACCGGCTCCGACGCGCGATACCAGTCGATCCTGCGCGTCACCAGCATCACTGCAGCGAGCGCAATGAACAGAATGATGGCGCCGAGCAGCAGGGCATAATCCTCGGACAGCACCAGCACGTACAGCAGGCCGTAGACCACCGTCATCGCCGTGCCCGCCACCAGGCCTCGGACGCGACTATGCAGCGCGCCGGCGATGTAGATGCCGATCAACAGGACCAGCGCCGTCGCCGCAATCACGTAAGCCAGCAGAAACACAATGTGCTCGGACAGCGCGATGAGCAGCAGATAGAACGTGCTCAGCGCGAGTCCCACCAGCAGATACTGGAACGGATGCAGCTGGACGCGGCTCACCTGCTCCCAGGCGAAGAACGTCAGGAACGTCAATGCGATGAACAGCAGCGCGTACTTGATGGCGCGCTCGCCGCGCTGATAGACATCGACGGGCTGATACAGTCCCACGCCGAAAGCGGATTCGAGCAGCTGCGCTTCGCTGACCTCACCCTGCATCCATACCTGTCGATACGGCCGGTTGAGCTCGAGCACCTGCCAGCGCGCGTCGAAACCGTTGTCGGTAACGGTATGTTCGACCGGCAGGAACGCGTCCTGGAATGACGGATGCGGCCAGTTGGAATGCATCGCCACCGACGTCGTGCTGCCGACCGGCAGGATCGAAAGGCTGCGCGTGCCCGCGATCACCGCATCGAATTCGAAAGTCAGCGGCTGACGATTTTCGAATGACTGCACCGGCGCATCGATGCCCCGATACGGCCCCTGGCTCGAGGGTCCGAACGAGATGTCCTGGACACCGATGCGCGCCCGCCGTACCTCGCGCAGGCTGCGCACCTCGGACAACGGCAACCGGATACGGCTCTCCTCCCACAGATACGTGACACCGGGCCGGTGCAGCTGCGACTGCAGCGCCTGGAAGTCGAACTCCCCCGCAAGCCTGACGCCGGCAAGATAGACGGGCACGCCATAGATCCCCACGTAGCGCGGCTTCTCCTCCAGATTGAGATCGATCGTCGCCGTCAGACGCGACGGCAGTACGTAGATCTCCGAGCGGATGACCTGCGTCTTCTCGCCATCCGTGACCGTGCTCAGCGTGGGCAGGGTCAGTATCGGACCGCCGACGATCAGATCTCCGCCCCAGCCTTCCGCGACCTTCGCCGTCGCCTGCTCGCGCAGCGCAGTCCTTTCGCTGACGAGCCCTCGCAACATCAACAGCGGAACCAGCAGCAGCAGGACGATGCCCGCAATGATGAATGCCTTCGACGCCAGCGACGTCGGCGCACGAAACCCGATTGCCATGTGTGCTCTCCTGCGATTAATGATTCTTCACGCCTGATGCCTGACGCCGTAGGGGCGTCATTCCGCAAGCGTTACGCGGCATTCGGGCCGCGAAAGGCAGGAATCCGGGCGAACAGTGGCGGGCCCGCGATGCGTTCCCGTGATAATTTCTCGCTCCGGCAGGTCTATTGATCGGTCGACCCGTTTTCGCGGAGATGGATTCATGTGGATCAGGCGCAGACAACCCGGTGACTCGGCAGGCATTCGCCCGTCGGAGATCACCTCCGAATCGACCTACCTGAATCGCCGCACGCTGCTGCAGGCCGCACTGGCCGCCGGCGTGACGGGCCTCGGCGCTGCGCACGACGCGAATGCTGCGGTGACGCCGCTCAAGTTCACGCGCAACGATCAGCTCAGCACCCGCGAGCCGCAGAACAGCTACGAAGACATCACGACCTACAACAACTTCTACGAGTTCGGCATCGACAAATCGGCGCCCGCAGCAAACTCGGGACGCTTCCGCGCCGAGCCCTGGACCGTGACGATTGCAGGCGAAGCCGAGCAGACCGGCAAGTTCGCGCTCGAAGACCTCCTCAAATCGCAACCGCTGGAAGAACGCGTCTATCGACTGCGCTGCGTCGAGGCCTGGTCGATGGTCATCCCCTGGGTCGGCGTGCCGCTCGCGAACGTACTGAAGAAGTTCAAACCGACGTCGAAAGCGAAGTACGTCGCCTTCAAGACGGTGCTGCGGCCGCAGGAAATGCCGGGCCAGCGTTACGACGTTCTCGAATGGCCGTACGTGGAAGGATTGCGCATCGACGAGGCGATGAATCCGCTGGCGCTGCTCGCCGTCGGTCTCTACGGCAAGACACTGCCCAACCAGAACGGCGCACCGCTGCGGCTCGTCACGCCGTGGAAGTACGGTTTCAAGGGCATCAAGTCCATCGTCGAAATCCGCTTCACCGAGAAGCAGCCGCCGACGTCGTGGAATATTTCGGCGCCGCACGAGTACGGCTTCTATGCCAACGTGAACCCGCAGGTGGATCACCCGCGCTGGAGCCAGGCACGCGAACGCCGCATCGGCGCCGGCCTGTTCAACTCCCGCGTGCCGACGCAGATGTTCAACGGCTACGAGAAGGAAGTGGCCGATCTGTATCGCGGCATGGACCTGGCGAAGAACTACTAGGCTCCATGCCGTCCACACGCGCGGTGCGCCGGTACATCAAACCGGCAGTGTTCCTGCTGTGCTCGCTGCCGCTTTGTCTGCTGGTATTGCGCGCCTTCGGCATCGCCGGCTCGCTCGGCGCCAATCCCGTCGAATTCGTGCAGGACACGCTGGGTCAGTGGGGTTTGCGGCTGCTCATCGTCACGCTGGCCGTCACGCCGCTACGCGACTGGTTCGGCGCGTCGTGGCTGGTGCAACTGCGGCGCATGCTCGGCCTCTTCGCTTTCAGCTACATCCTGCTGCACTTCCTGACCTGGATGATTCTCGACCAGGGCCTCTACTGGCCGGGCATCCTGCCCGACATCGCCAGGCGTCCCTTCATCACGATCGGCTTCGCCGCCCTGCTGCTGCTGATCCCGCTGGCGATCACGTCGACCAACGGCATGATGCGCCGCCTCGGCAAACGCTGGAAAACGCTGCACCGGGTGATCTACGTGATCGTGCCCCTAGGCGTGTGGCACTACTGGTGGCAAGTGAAAGCCGACATCCGCGAACCGCTCGTCTACGCGACGATCGTGGCAGTGCTGCTGGGGTGGCGGGTGTGGAAGAGGAATGGCCGCAAAAAGGCGCAAAGACCGCAAGGCTAGGAAAAAGATCTGCTTCTGACCTTGTGTCGTTTGCGCCTTTTTGCGGCCATTTTCCGTCTCTACATCGACGTCCGCACCGTCCACAGCTCGGGGAAGAACCGCAGCTCCAGCGCCTTCGCCAGATACGACACGCCGCCCGTGCCGCCGGTGCCGCGCTTGTAGCCGATGATGCGCTCCACCGTCTTCATGTGACTGAAGCGCCAGAGCTGGAACTTCATGTCGAGATCGACCAGCTTTTCGGCGAGGTCGTACAGGTCCCAGTTTTCTTCGATGCTGTGATACACCGCGAGCCATGCGGCGGCGACCTGTTTGCTGGGCTGGTAGGGCTGGGACCAGTCGCGGTCGAGATAGTCCTGCGGGATCTCGAAACCGCGGCGGCTCAGCAGCCGCAGCGATTCGTCATAGATGCTCGGGCTGTGCAGCATGCGCTGCAGGGCGTCGTAGTGCACCGGATCGCGCCGGTGGACTTCGATCATGTCGGCGTTCTTGTTGCCGATGATGAACTCGAGCATGCGGTACTGGTACGACTGGAATCCCGACGCGCGGCCGAGCTGGTTGCGGAAGGCCGAGTATTCGGCGGGCGTCATCGTCGCCAGTACGTCCCACGACTGCGTGAGCTGCGCCTGGATGCGCGACACGCGCGCCAGCATCTTGAACGACGGACCGAGGTCGTCGCGGCGGATGTGATCCAGCGCGCCCGTCAGTTCGTGCAGGCACAGCTTCATCCACAGCTCCGAGGCCTGGTGGATGACGATGAACAGCATCTCGTCGTGCTCGTACGAGATCGGCTGCTGCGCGCTCAGCACCTTGTCGAGCTGCAGGTACTGGCCATAGCTCTTGGATTCGCCCAGGTCCCAGAAGACCTGTTCGTCCGACAGATCGACAGGCTTCGCCTGCGGCTTGGAGGAAGAGTCGTCGCTCATCGGAACATCCATCCCGGCACACGTTGCCAGCCTTGCAGCAGTTCGCGATCGAGCCGCTTGTAGTCGGGCTCGATGGCTTCCACCTGCGCCCAGAAGCGGCGCGAATGATTCATGTGGCGCGTGTGGCTGAGTTCATGGATCAGCAGGTAGCGCATGACCGCCGGATCCTGGAACAGCGCGCAGACATTGAGGCTGATGGTCCCGCTGGCGGAGCAGCTGCCCCAGCGCGTGCGCTGACGCCGGATCTGCACGCGCCGGAAGACGAAATCGTGTTCGCTGGCGATCTCCGCCAGCACGCGGCTCAGCTCCGTATGCGCGAGGTTCATCAACCAGCGCTGCAGCGTCCGGGCGACGCGCTGTTCGTTGTCGAGCGTGCCAGCGACGATCAACGTATCAGGGGCCACGACCACCGCGCGGACTTCCGAACTGGCGGTGCGGCGATAGTCGATTGCGAATCGTCGCTGCAACGCCGGCAGGGAAACCGCATCGGGCAGCGTATCCCGCGCAATTCCGCTGATGGCGGAAAGATCGGCGACGCGTTCATCGATCCATTGCCGATGCGTCCCGACGAAACGCTCGACGGTCGCGGCCGAAGCGCCGGGCGGTACGACGACTTCGACTCTTCCACCGGGATAGACACGCACGGACAGGCGTCGCGCGCGGCGGCTGATGCGGACATGCCAGGGTTGCGCCGGATCGCGCGCCTCGAACAGTTGCAGTTGAGCGGCCGACGATGATGAACGAGCCATGATTCCGGGAGTATAGGCTGCTTCGATCAGTTCGGCCGCGCCGCGGCGGTTTGCAGCATTGCCTGCGCCTTGCGGTAGTCCGGAGCGATCACCAGCGCCCGTTCGATCGCATCGCGGGCCGCGCGCGAATCACCGCGCTGCAGATGGCTCTCGCCCAGCAGCAGCAATGCTTCGGCGTGCCCCCAGTCGGGTTTTCCCGGACGCGACGGCGGCGCGCGTTCGAAGGCATCGACCAGTTCGCCGACCTGCCGGGTGTACGCCGCCGGATCCTTCTGATCCTTGCGGCGACAGAGCAGTTCGATCAGCTGCACTCGCGGATTGCGCGGATCGATCTCATGCGCCGTACGCAGCGGTTTGTCCGCGCAGTTCGACGAAAGCAGCGAGGCTTCCAGCGAAGGACACACGGCTTCGATGGCGTACGCTTCGGCCATCCGCCCATCCTGCGTTCGCGCCGCTTTGGCCTGCCGTTCGCAGTCTGCCGCTGCCTTGCCTGCAGTGCCTGGCACCTTGCCCGTGGCGGATTCCGTGAGGATCTGCGCCAGCTTCCAGTGCCCGTAGGCGGCGTAATAATCCTTCATGCCCGGCGCGAGTTCTGTCGCATCGAGCTGCTCGACCAGTGCGAGGCCTTCCTGCAGTGCCCGGACATCCTGCGTGTAGAACGCGTACTGGATGCGAGCCGCGGCATCGTCCAGATCCGACGCCGCGTCGGCACGGGACTGCGGCGCCGGTATACACAGCCATGCCGCCAGGATCGTCACGATGGACGGCCAGTGCCGTACCTTCATGCAGGAAACTCCGCCGCTCTTTCCACTACAATTCGCGCCGCAATCGCCGCCGAACGATAGCACACGCTGCTTTCCCGCCTCCAAGCCACGGACCGAAGGATTTGACTACGCCGCCGGAACTCATCGACATCGGGCTGAACCTCGCGCACGACAGCTTCGATGCGGATCGCGACGCATTGATTGCCCGGGCAGTGGAATCGGGAGTCACGCGAATGGTGATCACCGGCAGTTCGCTCGCGAGCACGCAATGGGCCGTCGATTTCTCACGCGTGCATCCGGACAGATTCCGTGCGACGGCCGGCATGCATCCGCATCATGCGACGGATCTCGACGAGCCCACGCTTTCGGCATTGGCCGAACTGGCGGTTCAGCCGCAGGTCGTGGCGGTCGGCGAATGCGGCCTGGATTATTTCCGCGATTTTTCCCCGCGCGACGCGCAGCGAACGGCATTCCAACGGCAACTCGAACTGGCGGCACGGGTCGGCAAGCCCGTCTTCCTGCACCAGCGCGACGCTCACGAGGATTTCGTGGCCATCCTGCGGGATTTCCGCGCACGACTGGCCGGCGGCGTCGCGCACTGCTTCACCGCCGGGCTCGCCGAAGCGCACGCCTATCTGGATCTCGGCCTGTACATCGGCATTACCGGCTGGATCTGCGACGAGCGTCGCGGCCATCATCTGCGCGAGGTCGTGCGCGAAATTCCCGCGGATCGCCTGCTCATCGAGACCGACGCGCCCTACCTGCTGCCGCGCGACCTCGAACCGAAACCGGTCAGCCGGCGCAACGAACCGATGTATCTGCCGCACGTGCTCGAGACCATCGCGCAGGCACGCGGCGAATCCGCCATGCAACTGGCCGCAACCACGACGGCGAATGCCGTCCGACTGTTCAACTGGACGCACTGACGTTCGTTCGAGGCTCCCCATGAACACACAGCAACTGAAGCAGTACATCGACCGCGTCTGGGACGACTCGATCGTTCCCACGCTCTGCGACTACGTCCGCATTCCCAACAAGTCGCAGAACTTCGATCCGCAATGGGCCGAACACGGTCACATGGATCGCGCCGCCGAACTCATGCGCCGGTGGTGCGAGCAACGCGCCCTGCCCGGCACGAAGATCGAACTCGTGCGCCTGCCCGGCCGCACGCCGCTGCTGTTCATCGACGTGCCCGGCAGCATCGACGACACGGTGCTCATGTACGGCCACATGGACAAGCAGCCCGAATTCACGGGCTGGGAAGACGGCCTCGATCCGTGGACGCCGGTGATCCGCAACGGCCGCCTCTATGGACGCGGCGGCGCCGATGACGGCTACGCCGTGTTCGGCTCACTGCTCTCGTTGCTCGCACTGGCCGAACAGAAAATTCCCTTCGCCCGCTGCGTGATCCTGATCGAGGCTGGCGAGGAAAGCGGCAGTCCCGATCTGCCCGCCTACATCGATGCGCTGGCCGACCGCATCGGCGAGCCGTCGCTGGTCGTCTGCCTCGACGCCGAGTGCAGCAACTACGATCAGTTCTGGTGTACGACTTCGCTGCGCGGCAACCTCATCGGCACGCTGCGCGTCGAGGTGCTGCGCGAAGGCGTGCATTCCGGCATGGCGAGCGGCATCGCCCCTTCCAGCTTCCGCATCGTGCGTCAGTTGCTGGCGCGCGTCGAAGATGCGGCGACCGGTCGCATCCTGATTCCGGAACTGCATGGCCAGTTGCCGCCGGATCGTGCGCAGCAGGCGCAGGCTGCGGCAGTAACATTGGGTGACGTAGTGTTTCGGAAGATCCCCTTCCTCGATGGCATGCGGCCCATGTCGGAAGATCCGACGGAACTGCTGCTCAACAGCACCTGGCGTCCGACGCTATCGGTCACGGGTGTCGACGGCATTCCGCCGCTCAGCAGCGCCGGCAATGTGCTGCGCCCGATGACGGCGTTCGTCCTGTCGTTCCGTCTGCCGCCCGGCGTCGACCCGGAGAAAGCCGCCACCGCGGTGAAGCGCACGCTCGAAGCCGATCCGCCCTATGGCGCGCGTGTCAGATTCGAAGTCGAGTCGAGCATGGGCGGCTGGAATGCGCCCTCTTCCGAGCCCTGGCTGGAAGCCGCCGTGCAATCGGCCTCGAAGAACTTCTTCGGCCGCGACGCGATGTACATGGGCACCGGCGGCAGCATTCCCTTCATGGGCATGCTCGCGGAGAAATTCCCGCGCACGCAGTTCCTGGTGACCGGCGTGCTCGGTCCGCATTCCAACGCGCACGGGCCGAATGAATTCCTGGACATCGAAACGGGCAAGCGCGTGACGGCATGTGTGTCGCAGGTGGTGGCGGAACACGCGAAGCGGCCGCGCTGAGTCTCCTGCCGGACCGGTCCTTTTATCTTCCTGTGGGGCCGGCTTCAGCCGGCCTGAGAACTGTCAGGCTGAAGCCTGACCTACAGTCAGAAGCCAGCTGAAGCCGGCTCCACAGCGCGGGCGGCCGAGCGCCGCCTTGCGCACCTGGCCGGGAACATCCCTGCTTCAGGGCTGCTTGCCGATTGCGACGACGCATCTGTCCGGAGACGCCGGCGGGTGAAACGCCGTATGCAGGCATTGAAAACCGATGGTGCGGGACCGAACGTCGTACTCCATGGGCTTGCCGGTGTATGGGTTGCGGTAGGAAGAAGCCTCGAGCACCGCGTCGACCGCCACCCCGGAGGCTTGCTCCAGTTCCGCCTGCAGCAGCACCAGAAGGATTCGTCCATTCTCGTCGTGGGTTCGCGCAATGAACTGCTGAGGGTCCCACCCGGAGTTGCGATAGAGCCGCGCCCCGCCCCAATTGAACAAGGACGGAGGGAATGCCCGGCGCGCAGGGTTCAGCGGCTGGTAGCCACCTTCGCGGTAGAACTCACTTGGACTGAGCGCGGCGCGAAAGCGCATGGGCAGGAGGATGTCCGAATAGATCCCGTTGAGCGTGGCATTCCTCTGCAACAACCAGCGATCGAGCCGCGAAGCGCCCATCGCCAACGGCGGGGTGTCCGTCAGCACGGAACTCCGCGCTTCAGCAAGAAACGCCTCACCGATATCCGCCTCCTCCCGCGTCAGCGGGCTCACGAGTTCCCGGATCGACTGAACCTCGGCAGCTGTCAGCGCACGGTCTCTCAGCAGCGCCGACAGGAAATCCAGTGTGTTCTGCAGCCCTGCAATTGCGATCATCTTGGCGACCAAGGTGTCGCCGTCGCGCAGCATGAGTCTCCAGAAACGAAGATCATTGGCCGCCTGCGCAATGAAATCCACACTGGAATCCATGCCGAAGCGCTGCGCCAACCGAATCCGGGCAACGTCGAGAATCGGGTCATAGGGCGCAACGGGCGTGTAGGCATCACGCTCCTGGCCCTCGTCGAATCGCTGTTGCCGGGAAAGGGTTTCGAATCTCGCAAACAGGACGGCCAGGCGACCATCGAGGCGCGCTTCGGCAACCTCGGCGATCAGGCGGTTCGCGCAGTCCAGGTAGACACGGGCGTTGCATTCAAGACTTTTGAACTGCGATCGCAGTTCTTCGTGCTGGCTCGCAGTGCCGAGCAGTGCGCGCATGTCCTGTGCAGGAATGGTCATGCGCTGGCCGGCCTCGTAGCGCTCGTGCAGCGCTTTCAGCATCGCTTCGCCGACGACGCGCGGATCCACATCGTTTGCCGCCAGGAATCCAAGCGCTATGGGATAGGCATTCTGCTCCGGCACTGGCGGCCGGACGACCTTCAGTGCCTGCAACTCTGGAATGAGCGGTTCGTCAAAAGCGGGCAGATTCGCCAGGGTCGCTGTCGCTGCAATGACGACACATGCGGCGGCGATCACGCCGACGCAGGCGATGAGCCAGCGAGTCTTGGCTTTTGCAATCAAGAGGCCTCACCCTCAGATCCTTAGTTCGCTTCTTCCTGTGGGGCCGGCTTCAGCCGGCCTGAGAATTGTCAGGCTGAAGCCTGACCTACAGTCGGAAGCTAGTCTTCAAGCCGCGAGCGGATTCGGCTCGGCGTGCTTCTTGACGTTGTCCCAGACGTTGCCGAAGGCGGCGGTGATGTTGCCGCGCACCTTGTCGACGACCGGGAAGTCGTCGGCGAGATCGTCGATGCGCAGCACGTTGCGCGGCCTGCCCTTGGGGAAGCTGCCGCGCAGCGTGAAGATGACGCGGCCTTCCACCGGCACGTCGCCGATCAACTGCTTGACCGCGGCCATGCGGTCGTACAGCGCGTGCTGCGGATTCGCGAACGTGTAGCGGCGCTTCTTGCCGATGGCCGTCCATTCGAGCATCTGTTCGCCGCCGAACACGGCGCCCGGCAGGTCGAGCAGATCCGCGACCAGCACGCCGCGCTGCGTCAGCAGCACGTAGTTCAGGTGGATCTGGCCGCCGTTGCCGTTCGGCAGCAGCACGTTCTTGAGCATTTCGTAGCCGACGCTGGCGATGGTGGCGTCGATCGCGCGGCGTGCGCGATAAGCCCGGATCTTCAGGAAAATCCAGGCGAGCAGCGCGATCAGCAGGATCGCACCGGCGAGCGGCCAGGCCCAGGAGGGAATTTGCGTCGGCAGCGGCATGTCAGTTCTGCAATTGCGCCCTTAACGCATCGAGCGTGGGCTCCAGTTCCTTTTCCTGTCGGGGCAGCGACAGCAATCGCGCCAGGCTCGGCGGAACCTCCACCGGCCGGCCGATCTGGGGCTCGACGATATCGTTGAACTTGGCTGGATGGGCAGTCGAGACAACTACCCAGTCGCCCTTCGCGCCGCGGGCCAGCAGGCGCCGGTACACCTTCGCGGCCGTCGCCGTGTGCGGACACCAGACCTGCTCCAGTTCGTGCGCATCGCGACGGATGGTGGCGCGGATCTCGATGTCGTCGACGCTCGATGCGCCGATCTGGCCCTGCAGTTCCTCGAAGTCCGGGTGCAGCGTCCGCAGGCGTTCCATGTTGCTCGGGTTGCCGACGTCCATGGCCGATGCGAGCGTTGCAACGCTAGCGCGCGGCTGCCATTCGCCGTCGCGTAGGAAGTCGGTCACGGGCTGATTCGCATTGGTCGACAGCACGATCTCGCCGATCGGCAGGCCAGCATGGCGCGCCCAGATGCAGGCGAGCGAGTTGCCGAGATTGCCGGCCGGGATGATGAAGTTCGCGCGGCGGCCGTTGCGACGCCACAGTTCCAGGCCGGCGCAGGCGTAATAGACCATCTGCGGCAGCAGGCGCCCGACGTTGATGCTGTTGGCGGAAGAGAGCTGGTGGGTTTCCGCGAGAGAACGATCGAGGAAGGCTTCCTTCACCATGCGCTGGCAGTCGTCGAACGTGCCGTGCACCGCGAAGGTGCGCACATTGCCGCCCCAGCAGGCGAGCTGCTGTGCCTGACGCTGCGAAACCAGACCCTTCGGGTACAGCACGACCACGTCGACCCACGGCCGGTTGTGGAAGGCAGCTGCCACGGCGCCGCCGGTATCACCCGAAGTCGCCACCAGGATCGTCAGCTTGCGCTTCGCGCCGCGACGGATGCGCTCCAGGCACTCGGCCAGGAAACGCGCACCGAAATCCTTGAAGGCCGACGTCGGGCCGTGAAACAGCTCCAGCACCCACAGCGGCGACGGTGCCTGCGGCACCTCGACCAGCGGCGCGGGAAAATCGAAAGCCGCGCGACAGATGTCGCCCAGTTCCTCGGACAGCAGCGCGTCGCCCGCTGCAAAGGGCGCAATCAGATGCTGCGCGACCTCGACGAGGCTGCTTCTGCCTTCGAACTGATGCGGCACGAAGTGCGGGAACTCTTCCGGCACGAACAATCCGCCATCGGGCGCGATGCCCTGCGCGATCGCCTCGCCGAGCAACACCCGGTGCTGCGGGTTGCGGGTACTGATGTAGTGCATGTCTGGAACGGAGCGTCGTTAGTCAATCACGCGGGCGCCGGCGGGATCGAGCGTCGAGATCCAGGCGTCGGAATCGAGCTTGTGGGCGGCGAAGGCAGCCACCATCGCGTCGCGAATCGCGGTGGCATTGGGTTCGTCGCACCAGGCAAAGACGGTGGGGCCGGCGCCGGAGATCGAGCAGCCGAGCGCGCCGTTGGCGATGGCGGCGTCTTTCACGGCCTGGAAGCCGGGGATCAGCACCTTGCGTTGCGGCTCGATGATCACGTCTTCCAGCGATTCGCGGATCAGGCGCAGATCGCCCGTGAAGCAGCCGGTGAGGAAGCCCGCGAGATTCGCCGACTGCCAGATCACGTTGGACAGATCGATCGAGCGATTGAGGATTTCGCGCGCCGCCTTCGTGGACAGCATCATGTGCGGGTGCACCAGCACGCAGCGCACCGACGGCGGCACGGGAATCTGTTTGACGTTGGGATTGTCGATGCCGACCGTCAGCACCAGTCCGCCGAACAGCGACGGCGCGATGTTGTCGACGTGAACGGCGCCGCTCGCGACCGCCTCGCCCTTCATCGCGAACTTGAGCAGGTCGAGCTTGCTCAGCGAGGTCGGCAGCAGCGCGTTGGCGGCGACCACGCCGGCAACGGCCGAGGCCGCCGAGCCGCCGAGACCCGAACCGATCGGAATGCCCTTCTCGATCTCGAGTTCGATACCGAAGTCGAGTTGCAGATCGCGCACCATGCTCAGCACGGCCATGCCGGCGGTGTTCTTTTCCGGCTCGCGCGGCAGATCGGCAACCGTTCCGCTGATGGACGAGATGCGCACGCCCGGCTCGGCGATGCGGCGCGCCGTAACCTTGTCGCCGATGGTCTGGAAGCTGTGGCCGAGCACGTCGAAGCCGACGGCCACGTTGCCGACGCTGGCGGGTGCAAAGGCAGTCGCAGTGGTTCGCATCAGAGTTTCGCGCCGAGGTATGCGCACACGCGCAGCAGGTCCGCAAAGATGCCGCCGGCGGTGACTTCCGGTCCCGCGCCGGGACCCTGCACGACCAGCGGATTTTCGTTGTAGCGCCGGGTCAGGAAGCGCACGACGTTGTCGGTGAGATTGATGTTCGCGAACGTGTGCGACCGTTCGAGTTCGACCAGGCCCACCGAGGCTTTGCCGCTCGCTGCATCGAGCGAACCGACGTAGCGCAGCACGCGATTGCGGCTGCGCGCGGCTTCCAGCTTCTGCGCCATCGGCGCATCGAACTCCGGCAGCCGGTCGAGGAATTCGTCCGGGCCGCAGGACGTGAGTGCCTTCGGGACGAGGCCTTCGAGCTGCACGTCGCTCAGCTCCAGCTTCAGACCCATCTCGCGACCGAGAATGATCAGCTTGCGGGCGAAGTCGACGCCCGACAGATCGTCGCGCGGATCCGGCTCGGTGTAGCCCTTCGACTTCGCCGTCCGCACGACCGACGAGAACGGCTCGGAGCCGTCCCACACATTGAAGAGGTAGGCCAACGTACCCGAAAGAATGCCTTCGATCCGCTGGATCTCATCGCCCGTGTCGCGCAGGTCGCGCAGCGTCTGGATCACCGGCAGGCCGGCGCCGACAGTTGCTTCGTAGAGGTAATGAGAGCCGCCCTGCTTCTTCGCTTCCTGCAGGCGCTGGTACAGCTCGAAATCGCCGCTGTTGGCCTTCTTGTTCGGCGTGACGATGTGGATGCCCTGCGCCAGCCATTCCGGATAGCGCGCCGCGATCTCGTTGCTCGAAGAGCAGTCGATGATGATGGCGTGCGGCAGGTGATCGGCGTGGATGTGTTCGGCGAAGCGCGTGAGGTCCGCCGATTCGCCGGTCGCGCTGACGGCATCGCGCCAACGGTTCAGCGGCACTTCGACATTGGCGAGGTGCATGCGTTTGGACGACATGATGCCGCGCACGCGCAGATCGACCTTGAGATCGCGTGACAGGCGCGCCACCTGCGAGGCCATCTGATCGAGCAGCGCGCCGCCGACGAGCCCGGGACCGATGAGGCCGATCGAGATCGTGTGCGGCGACAGATAGAAGCTGGAATGCACCGAGCGCAGCGCTCGCGAGGAATGCTTGCCGTCGATGACCACGGAGATGTTGCGCTCGGATGCGCCCTGCGCGATGGCGCGCACGCTCACCGCCGCATTGCCGAGTGCGCCGAACACCGTGGCCGCCACGCCATGCGATCCGGCCATGCCATCGCCGACCACGGCGAGGATGCTGCTGCCGGTCGTGACTTCGACGCTCTGGATCTGGCCCTGGCGCAGTTCACTCTCGAAGGCCTCGCGCACGACCGCTTCGGCGCGGCCGGCTTCGGTCTCGGGAATCGCGAAACAGATGGAATGCTCGGAGCTGCCCTGCGAGATCAGGATCACCGAGATGCCGTGATCGCGCAGCGCGCCGAACAGGCGATGCGCCGTGCCGGGCACGCCGATCATGCCGGCGCCTTCCAGGTTCACCAGCGCGCAGCGATCGATGGACGTGATGCCCTTGACGGCCAGGTCGGACGTCGGCTTTTCGCAGATCAGCGAGCCCTTCTTTTCCGGCGCGAAGGTGTTGCGGATCCAGATCGGAATGCCCTTGGTCACCGCGGGCGCCATGGTCTGCGGATGAATGACCTTGGCGCCGAAGTACGCCAGTTCCATCGCCTCGTTGTACGAGAGCGAATCGATGACCTTGGCGTCGGGCACCAGCCGCGGATCGGCGCTCAGCACGCCATCGACGTCGGTCCAGATCACGATCTCTTCGGCATCGAGCAGCGCACCGAAGATCGAGCCCGAAAAATCGCTGCCGTTGCGGCCGAGCGTGGTCTGCACGCCTTTCGGATCGCGCGCGATGAAGCCGGTGATGATCAGCGTGATCGCCGGATCGCGCGGCACCACCTTGGCGATGTTCTGCTGCGACACGTCCCAGCGCACTGACGGTCCGAGCGAGCCCCACTCGACCGAGACGACGTCGCGGGCATCGACCCACTGCACCTTGCCCGGGCGCTTGCCGCGGGCGCGCAGGTAGGCGCTGAACAGGCGCGTCGACCAGATTTCGCCGTAGCCTGAGATGAGGTCCCGCACCATCTGCGAGGCAGCGCGGATCAGCCTGACGGTGTGCAGGATGCCGGCGATGTCGCGCAGGTCCTGCTCGAAGGTGGTGAGGAATTCTGTACGCGGCTCGCCGGTCAGCAGCGTTTCGGCGATGACGTGATGGCGCTTGCGGATCTCGTCGATGCGACGGTCGGTATCGTCGTCCTGGCGCTCGGCAGCGGCAACGAGATTGAGCAGTGCGTCCGTAATGCCCTTGCAGGCGGAGAGCACGACGCCGATGCGCGGCTTGGGATCCTCTTCGAGAATCCGTGCCACGCGTTCCATGCACACCGCATCGGCGACGCTCGAGCCGCCGAATTTATGAACTCGCCACCGATCCACTGCTTGCCAGTCTCTTTTTGCCCGCCGGTCCCCATGCACCCTTGCGACTGCCGCGCAGCAGCCCGGCCCGTGCATCGCGATCTACACAGGGAACCAGGCGATACGTTGCGGAAGATGTGCGGGCGTTGGGAGGCCGACACTCTACTGGCAGCCCCCTCGGGCGGCAAGCGTAAGCGGCTGAATCGGGAAACGAATCAGCGTCCCGAGAAGGTCGTCGTCTCGTCCAGTCGACCGAAGGCGATGACCGTGCCGGTGCCGTCGTCCTCGTCCGCAGCCGGCGGGAATCCGGGCCGTGCAAAGCAGATGGTTTCCGCCGGATCCGGCTGCGCCGCCGGCACGGCGAGCGGGTTCAGGTACTTCACTTTCGCCGGGCCGACCTGGATCAGGTCGCCATCCTTGAGGACGCGCCGCAGGACGCGACGGGAGTTGTACAGCAGGCCATTGGTGCTGCCGAGATCGAGCAGCAGGTCCTGACCGTCGTGACGCACCACCAGGGCGTGATAGCGGCTGATGAAGACGGAGTCGATGCGGGCATCGGCTTCGTCGCCGCGACCGATCAGCACCCGGTCATGGTCCAGGATGACTTCGCGGTCGGGCATTCCCTGCATCGAAATGACGAGCTTGCCGCAGACCTCCGGCAGCTCGGCGCGCCGCCGCGCATGGACCAGATCGGGGTTGCGATTGATCCGGGCCTGCCAACCCAGTTCGCGGATCGCACGATCCAGCGCCTCTGCCGTCACGCTCTGTGCTCCATCCTCAGCTGCGCAGGCGAACGCACGCTCGCAGAGCTGATTGATCTGTCCCGGCACCCCGCCGCTGCACGCATGCAGGTGCGACATGAGCGTGTGCGGCATCAGCGCATCGGGATTGCTGCTGCCCGCCGCCCGCAGACGATGGGCGATGTAAGCCGCGGTCTGGTCCTCGCTGAAAGGCTCGAGCACGAACCGCACCACGCCGCCGGCCAGCAGGCCCGCCATGCCCGGCGACTCGATCACTCGCTCGATCGGCGGCTCGCCGAGCAGCAGCACCTTCAGCACCCGACGTCCTTCGACCTCGAGCGAAGCCAGCAGCCGCAGCTCTTCGAGCACCGACGGATGCATCAGCTGCGGATTCTCGACGATCAGCAGGCAGACCCGATTCATCGCCGCCTGATGATTCAGAAAGCGCTCGAGCAGACGGCGCCGGTCGCTCTTGTCGTTGTCTTCCAGCGAGAAACCGAACTGGCGCAGGACTTCCAGAAGAAAATCACGCGGCGCCAAGTGATCGCGCGTCACGGCCGCGACGACGAACCGCTCATCGAGTCCTTGCAGGAAACGGCCGATCAGCGTGGTCTTGCCGCAACCGCGGGGCGCCGTCAGTACACCGAGCCGTGCCCGGGACCACAGCACCTGCGCCATGAATTCGAGTGCGCGGACGTGCTGGTCGCTGGCAAAGAAATGCTCGCCGTCAGCGAACGGATCGGACGTCAGTCCGAAGTGCGCGGAGAAGACGTCGGCGGTGGGCGAGGCTTGCGTCATGAGCAAAAAATGATGGCCTGAAATGGAATGCGTCAGATCCCAGACGGGAAGACCGATGCAACACCGCGCCGTTGCGATGCCACAGCTCGCCACAAACCAGAAAAATACCGTGAATTAGTCTCGACAACCCGTTGAAATACCAGCAATTGATACTGCTGTAATTACTGCCGTTTCGAGCAATCCGAATGGACAATAATCCCTGCCTGTGACCAGCACAAGACAGCGGGCGGCGACAGTCGGATGACAATCAGGAAAGGTGGTGGTTGGGTGGGAATCGCATGAGCCTTCACCACTCACACGCATCAAGCACATAGCGCGCTGCGCCTGAAAAGTACCCTGATTTCTACCCCGCTCCGCATCTCGTCGGGTTCAAGCGGCTGCCGTCGGTGCTGACACACCGGCTGCAGCCTCACCACAATCGTAATGAGGTGCAGTCATGGCTAC
>NZ_DAINNK010000041.1:0-47968 GCF_036735925.1 Povalibacter sp. | reverse complement strand
GGCTGAAGCCGGCCTCCACAGTAAGCATTCGCCGAATGCGGTGAATTCGCGATGCCCGCTGCAGAAGGCGGCGGCTAAGATCGGGCGCGTTACCGAGGTAAGCGCGCCCCATGAAACAAACCCGCAATCTCTGGCAGGCATTGCTGCTGGCAGCCGTCCTGCTGTCGCAGTCCGTCGGTGCCGTTCCTATCTGGGGTGCCAGGCAATCGCAGCCCGCCGACACGCCGCCATCGCAGTTGAAGCACGGCGAGTGGATCTGGCTGGGCGATGCGATCGACACCGGGCCGATGGTGATGGTCGTGAACCTCAGCGAACAGCGCGCCTACGTGTATCGCAACGGCGTGCTGATCGGCGTCACGACGGTGAGCACGGGTCGTCCCGGCCATGAAACGCCGACCGGCGTGTTCACGATCCTGCAGAAGGACAAGGATCACCGTTCCACCATCTACGACAGCGCGCCGATGCCCTACATGCAGCGGCTCACGTGGGGCGGCGTCGCGCTGCATGCGGGCGGATTGCCGGGCTATCCGGAATCGCACGGCTGCGTGCATCTGCCGAGCGAGTTCGCGCGTCTGCTGTTCGATATCACCTCCACCGGCATGACGGTCGTGGTCGAAGACCGGGCCGGACAGCCGCAGCAGGTGCCGACGCCCGGTTTTCTCGCGCCGGTGACGACGGCAGGCGCCGCGATGAGCTACGAGCCGTTGAGCCAGAGCGAACAATTGCGCTGGACACCGGAGGCGTCGCTGAGCGGTCCGGTCAGCATCGTCATCAGCCGCGGCAGCGGCCGGGTGGTCGTGTATCGCAACGGCGTGGAAATCGGACGGGCGCGAGCGATCTTCACCGGCGCCGGTCCCGTCGGCACGCATGCGCTGATTCTCGCGGCAGGCCCGGCGCAGATGCCGCGATACGTTCCCGATCCGCAAAGCCAGCACTGGCTGCATGTCGGAATCGCGGGCGACGCGACTGCCGGCGGCACGGAGCCGGATCCCGCCATCGAGTCGCGACTGGAGATGCCGCCCGAATTCGTACGGGCGGTCTTTGGCGTGCTGACGATCGGATCGACGGTGCTGATCACGGACGAGGCCATCACGCCGTCGACCACCGGTGAAACGCTCGACGTCGTCAATGCCGATCCGCCCGAGACGTGACGACTACCTGCCGGCGCCGTCGATGACGCGCGCCACTTCATCGACGAGTACGCGACCGGCGAAGGGCTTGGCGAGGAACGCGACGGCACCGATCGCGTCGGCCTCGCGACGGCTGTGGGTGTCGTCGTGCGCCGTGATCACGATCGCCGGCGGCGATCGTCCCTGCGCGGCGAGGCGCTTCTTCAGTTCATAGCCCGTCATGTCCGGCAGGTGCACATCCAGCACGAGACAGTCGGCCTGCTGTGAAATCTCGCTGGACAGCGCGGCGATGGCCGATTCGAAGCTCGTGACGTGAAAGCCCGCGGCCTGCAGCAGCCGGGAGACCGCCTGATTCAGGCCGGTATCGTCCTCCACGATGACAATGTTGCCGCGGGATGTAGCCACAATCGCGCCCTGCAGGACGGCGACGATGTCACCGTGCGGGCAAGCCTGACAGGCACGCGCCGGCGGCTGTATCAGTAGTTGGGGCGATCCGGATTGCCCAAGCGACCTAGCAGGGCGCGCCCAGTCCTGCTGCCTGCGGTGCACCAAGCATCGCGGCGACCGGCGGCAGTTCGTTTTCCGGCGGCTCGTCCTGGATGCCGAGCAGTCGCGCGGCGCGCACCAGATCGGCCAGGGAGTTCAGCTGCATCTTCTCCAGCATGCGCGCGCGATGCGTTTTCACCGTCCGTTCGCAGGTGTTGAGTTCGACCGCCAGTTGCTTGTTCAACGAGCCGTGAACCACGCCCAGAAAGACGGCGCGTTCCCGCTCCGAGAGCAGCGCATAGCGCTGCTGCATAAGCCTGATCTCCTGCTTCGCGCGGCGGCGCTGCGAATCGATGGCGAGCGCGCGACGGACCGACTCGAGCAGGGCCTCGGTCCGCACCGGCTTCGTCAGGAAGCCGAAGGCGCCGGACTTCATGGCGTGCACGCTCGTCGAGATGTCGCTGCATCCGGTGACGAAAATCACCGGCGGCGAGATCTCGCGCGTCGCCAGCGCATCCAGCAGTTCGACGCCGCTCGGACCGGGCATGCAGATGTCCAGCACGATGCAGCCCGGCCGCGTCGCGGCGTCCGACAGCAGGAATTCGCCGGCGCAGCGATAGCCGACGGCCCGCAGGCCGGCGGCGTTCAGTACGCGCGTGAGTCCGGTGCGGAAACTGTCGTCGTCGTCGACGACGTGAACATGGTTTCCTTCGTTCGTTCCGGTGTCCATCGACAGTGCTCCCGCTGCTGGCTTCAGGCGGCCAGTGGAATCGTGAATCTGAAACTTGCGCCGTGACCGGCGTCGTTGTTCTCGGCCCAGATGGCGCCGCCATGGGTCTGCACGATGGCGCGTGCGATCGACAGGCCCAGGCCCATGCCGTCGTGCTTGGTGGTGTAGAACGATTCGAACACGCGTGCCGCGCGACCGTCGGGAATTCCCGGGCCGGTGTCGACGATGCACACTTCGACCGACTTCGCGCCGTGACGGCGCGTCTGTACTTCGATGCGCCGCCGGTCGGCGGCGACTTCCTGCAACGCGTCCATCGCATTGATGATGAGGTTGAGCATCACCTGCTGCAGATGCACGGGATCGCCGGACGCGCGCGGCAGCGCGTCTTCCAGCGCCGAACGGATGACGATGCCGCGGCGCATGGCATCGGAGCGCGACAACGCCAGCGCGGTCTGCACGATCTCGTTGATGTCGATGCGCTCCATGCGCAGTTCGCGCTTCGCCAGCAGCTTGCGCAGATTGCGGATGATGTCGTGCGCGCGCAGGTCGTCGCGACGGATGTCTTCGAGAATCCGGCGGATCTCGTCGAGCGGAACGGGGTCTGCCTGCAGCAGCAGGTCGGCGGCGTCCGCATTGCTCAGGATCGCGCCGAGCGGCTGGCTCACTTCGTGTGCGATGGACGCCGTCATTTCCCCCACCAGTACCAGGCGCGCGGCATGCGTGACTTCCGAGCGCTGTCGCTGCGCTTCGTCCTGCGCTTTGCGGCGACGATGATTCTGGATCATGAGGATCACGATCAATGCGGTCTGCACCAGGAGCAGCAGCGCAATACCGATCTGCAATGGATCGACGCGGACAATCATGCTGGCGTTCTGTGACGTTCCCGTGTACGACAGACCGGCGTGTTCTAAAGATTCAGACTGGCAGCGCCGTATCAGTAAGAGCTGTGATGATTCGGCAACAAATGCGTATCGTCATAAGTAGAAGTTGGCGCTAGTGTTCGCGGACCTTGCCACAGGGACAGAACAATCATGCAGCGGCGAGCCTACGCGGACTTCGATGAGTTTGCGGATTCTCTGAGTGGGGTCGCAGGTCGGTTTGTACCTACCGCGCGTTCATCGAGCGACTGGTGGATCGAGAACGCCAGGGCCGGACGCATCAGGCTGCAACAGGTGCAGGTCGGCGGTGCAACGACATTCGCCGGCGATGGCGCGTCGGATCATCTGAGCCTCGGTCTTCCGCTCACCGATCCCGCGGCGATCCGCATCGATGGGCAGCCGCTCGCGGCCAACGCGTTCGTGCTTGCCGTCAACAACCAGCCTTTCACGTTCTCGAGCCGCCAGCTCACGCGCTGGATTTCGATCACCGTGCCGCTCGAGCGTTTGAACGGCAGCGCACCCGAACTGCTCTCGCCGGTCGCGGGCGGGACGCGCAGTCAGGCGCGCCAGCAGGAACTCGACGAAGTTCGTGCATTGGCGCTGCGCATCTGCGGCGATCAGCAGCCGGTGAGCATCGTGGAGCCCGCGGCGGTCGCGGCGGCAGAGGAAGAACTGCTGCACACGGTGACCGGTGCGCTGGCGGTGGGCGCGCGCGCGATCGATCGGCACATCGGCAGGCCGCAGGTCTCGCGTACGCGCGTCATCGCGCGCTGCCTTGAACTGATCGATGCCACCGAGGGCCAGCCGCTGTTCATCGACGACCTGTGCACGGCCACGCAGGTGAGCGAACGGACGTTGCGGAACATCTTCCAGGAGTATTTCAGCGTCGGCCCGATGCGCCTGCTCAAGGTGCGGCAGCTGCGCGAAATCCGCAGCGCGCTGCTGAAGGGCGATCCGGTGCTCGACACGGTGACGAAGATCGCGGCGCGCTTCGGGGTGTGGGACTTCAGCCTGTTTGCGCGCAACTATCGTGCGCTGTACGGCGAAGCGCCATCGCAGACGTTGCGGCGACCGCGCGGCGTCACGAGCGAGCGGCGCGATGACGGTGCGGTGTCGCCGACCTGGATCGGCTACGCCTCGCGCCGTTTCTCCTTCGGGCTGCCGATGCCGGCGCTCGAAGCTGGCGAGTCCGCTGGCGCCGACCCGCGCAGCTGAGCCGCGACCTTCCTACAGACTGGCGCGGGCGAACAGCAGTGGCCCGTCGAAGTTCATGTCCACCATGCCGGGATCGTTCGCGTCGCGCGAGTCGATGTCGATGGTGAACGTGCGATAGCCCAGGCCGAACACGAGATAGGGATTCATGCGCCAGGTGACGGCGAGGCGCGCGTCGAGGATCTCGCCGTCGACCTCGTCGATGTCGGCGGTGAGATATTGCAGCCGCGCTTCCGCCGACCAGCGCTTCGTGAAGTCGTAGCGTCCCTCCACGCCGATCATCGGCAGCGGCGCCACGCCGGACTCGGCATCGCGCACCACGCGACTGCGCACCAGCGCATTGACGTCGACGCTCGTGATCTGGATGCCGAAGGTCGCCGTCAGCTCGGCGTTGTCGCGCACCAGGAATCGATAGCCATACGTCAGGCCGAACATGGTCAGGTTCAGCTCGCTGTCGACGCGCTCGCCGGGTTCGTACACCTCGTCGTCGAAGAAGATTTCCTCGTCGATGACGGTCGACGCTGAACGGCGCGAACTGAAGCCGCTCAACCGCAGCAGATGGTGATTGCCGGGCAGCAGCGTGATCTCGGCCTGCGGCATCAGTGCGAAATCGTCGAGCCCGAGATCGTCTTCGGCGCTGATCTCCGTGCCCGGCAGCGTGAGCGACTCATCCACCCGCAGGCGGGTATCGATGCTCGCGCCGAGCAGCGTCACTTCGACGCGGAAGCGGTCTTCGACGACGCGCGGCGGCGGATCGGGAGAGTACGACGGGGTCTGGGCCAGCGCGCTGCTGCAGGCAACGAGCGCCGCGGTGCCGAGCACGCACGCCTGCATCCGGTTTGCGAACTTCACGAACAGCTCTCCTTCTGTGAGCTGTCCGGATTATGCATAGAGCCTCAGGTCGCGGCGACCCAGTGGTCGTCCCAGCGCAGCGGAAATTCGCTGTCGAGTTGCAGAAAGTGTGAACGCAGTGGGGTTTTGTCGATCTCGTACGCGGTGCCGTCGCGCTGCGAAGCGACGATCGTACCGTCGGCAAGTCGCGACAGACCGTAGTTCTCCGCGGCCGCGATGAAGCCCAGGAATTCATCGTTCGCCGTCGACCAGCACGCCACGCCGTTGCCGTACGGACAGGCAGCCGCGATCAGCTGCTGCGGTTCGCTGATGGAGATGCTCGCCACGTAGCCGCGAAAATGCGCGCGTTGCTCCTGCGGCGAGGGCAGCAGGCGCAGGCCGGCACCGGGACGGTAGACCGCGACGATGCCGGGCGCATCCGCCGGTTCGCCTTCGTACTGCAGACCGATCGCCGTCGTGCCGTTCGCCGTCATCGCCAGATGACGAATGCTGAGCAGATGATCCGGCAGCCGCAGCTGCTCGCGACAGGCACCGCTGTCCGCATCGATCACGCACAGCGACGGATCCATCGTCGCGATGTTGAGCTTGCGACGGAACGTGCGCGGGTGAGTCATGATGCCGCCGTTGGCGACCAGCAGCGAACCGTCGGGCAGCCACGCGACTTCGTGCGGATCGATGCCCTGCGTATCGATCTCCGCGACGATGCTGAAGTCGGAGGATCGGCGCACCGCCACCACGCCGCGTGCATTCTCATAGTCGTGTTCGGGCGTATAGACGAGCGCGCCGTCGCGCGAGAACACGCCGTGTCCCGCGAGATGCCGTCCCGCCGGCGTCTCGAACAGCTGGCGCACCTGCATCGTGTCGCGACGCAGTTCGAACGCCGCCGTGCCCGGTCGCCGTGCGAAGAACAGCACGCGCTGCGGATCGCGCGGATCGATGGCGCAGCCATGCGCGCGCATCGGAATGCGGGCGCCGAACACTTCGCCCGATTCCAGCGTCACGCCGCCGACGTACTGATCGCCGCGCGCATCCTCGAACGCCGACAGCAGCGTTCCCTGCAACTGCGAGCGGAACCGATAGCCGAGGCCCACGGCCGCCGTGCCGAGTGCCACGGCGGAGCCAATCAGGAAATTTCGTCTGCTCGTGGTCATGTGTTGATCGGAGTAACCGTGACCGGAAGGGAATCCCGCGGGACAAAGAACGCATAAAAAAATAGAGAGAAGAATGGCCGCAAAAAGGCGCAAAAAGCGCAAAGTTCAGAGACAGATCTCGAGGCTCTTCTTTCCGATCTGCGCCTTTTGCGCTTTTTGCGGCTATTTTCTTTCTATGTGTTCTTTGCGTTCTTTGCGGTTACTCCTCGTCTCCTCACAGAGAATTAACGAAAGCCAGCAGCGCCTCGCGGTCGGCCTTCGACATGCCGAGGAACGCCTGCTTCGATTTTGCGCCCTCGCCGTCATGCCACAGGATCGCTTCGCTGACGTTGCGGGCGCGGCCGTCGTGCAGCAGCAGGGTGTGGCCGTTGACGATCTGCTGCAGGCCGATGCCCCACAGCGGCGCCGTGCGCCATTCGCTGCCGCTCGCTTCGAAATCGGCGCGGCCGTCGGCGAGGCCCGGGCCCATGTCGTGCAGCAGCAGGTCGGTGAATGGATGGATCGTCTGCCTGCTCAGCCAGGGTTTGTCGTTCGATTCCGGCGTGGTGAACGTGGCGCGATGACAGGATTCGCAGCCGGCTTCGAGGAACAGCCGCGCACCGCGCTTTACTTGCGGCGAATCGAGACTGCGGCGCGCCGGCACGCCCAGCATCTGCTGATAGTCGACGATGTGAGCAAAGATCTCGTCGCTGATTTCCGGCTCGCCGCCGGTCGGCGCTGCAAGGCATTCCTTCTGCACCGGCGTGCAGTTCTGCTCGGGACGCAGCGAGGAGCTCATGCCGATCTCGGACGAGAAGGCGCCGGCGGTCTGGTGGGCGACGTCGGGCTGATTCGATTTCCAGCCGAGTCGTCCGATCACGGCGCGTGACAGCAGGTGATTCCAGACGTGATTCGGCCGACCCGAAATGCCGTCGCCATCCGCATCGTCGGGATCGGCGCGTTCGAGGATCTGGCTGTCGGGAATGGCTTCTAGCAGGCCCATGCCGAACACCGGCGGAGCGACGCGCGGCGAGAACTGGTTGTCGTGCGCCAGTTCGCCATAGGCGAGATCGGCGAATTCGTATTCCGGCGCGAGCAGCGTGTAGGGCTCGCCATCGGAAAAAGTGCCGTGGATTTCCTTGTGCCTGATGCGCACCGTGCCTTCCGCGGGCACACCGCCGATGGCGAACGGATTGAGATTGCCGCCATAACGCGGATCGGCGCCGGGCTCGTTGTTGTCGCCCGGCACCGGCGTGGCGAACTGGATGACCAGCGAGATCGGCCGTTCGTCGGGGCGTTCCGGCGGGCGTCCGCGGCCATCGTTGTTGTGGCACGCATCGCAGCTGCGCGCATTGAACAGCGGGCCGAGGCCGTCGCGCGCGCCTGCGGTCGCCGGTGCGACCACCCAGGGACTGTTGAAGAAAGCGTTGCCGATGAAGAACTGGCCGCGACGCTGCACATCCAGATTCGCGGCGGGCTGCGCGAATGCACGATGCGTGGCATTGCTCACCGTCGTCGCGCCGCCGGAGTTCGGATCCAGCAGCGCCTGCGTGTCCGGACCGCCGCGCGTGCACGCGGCGAGTGCGAGCATCAGCAGATATAGCGCGGGCGTGCCCGCATTCGATCGCATCAATCGCCCAGCCCTTCGAGATCGGACATGAAGATCTGCAGCGACTGGGCCGCCCGGCCGATGGACAGCGCTTCCGCGCGCAACGCGTCGATCGCGGCCTGCGTGCGGGCACGGCCTTCGGCGTTGTCCGGCTGGATCTCGCGATCGAAGGGATCGCGGAGGGCGGCCAGCGATTCGCGCGTGCGCGCCAGGCGTTCGTCCATTTCCTCGGCGACGCGCGGATCGGCCTGCTTCACCAGATCGGCCAGGCTCGGGCCGCTGACGACGTCGCCGTTGAGGCGCTGATAGCGGCCGAGGTAGACGTGTTCGATGCCCGCGCCATTGGCACGCAGATCGCTGCCCGTCGTATCGCTGAAGCAGGATTGCTCTTCTTCCTGATCGCCGGACAGCAGCGGCACGTTCATGCGCTCGCCCGCCATTTCCACTTCCGCGAGCGCCGCCATGCCCGTGAGCATGCGCTTGAGTCCCGTGTACACGTCGCCGCTGGTGAGGGTGGCGCGGTAGTTGGGCGCATTCGCCGGCGCATCCGGGCTCCAGGCCGCGACGAGTTTTTCCAGATCGCTGACCAGCAGGGTGGTGGCGGCTTTCAGGTAGCGGCCGCGCCGGGCCGGCACGTCGTCAGCGGCGCTCGATACGAAATCCGTGTGCGGGCGCTGTCCGGCCGAATCCGCGGGCTCGTTGCGGTCCTGGCCCCACAGCAGGAATTCGATCGCATGCCAGCCGCTCGCGATGTTCTTTTCGCCACCGGCCTCGTTCTGGGCCGCGATGAGTTCCGGCGTGATGTCCGGAAATGCTTTCGCATCGCCGATGATGTCGAGACCGGGGGCGGCGTTGTAGGAATCGATCTGCACGGCGTCGATGTGATTTTCATCCAGCGGCCAGCCGTTCATCTGCGGCTCGGGTCCGCCTTCGGCATCGACCGGTCCACCATAGAAGCGGAACGCCTCGGAATAGCTGTAGGGCACACGCGCTTCGCGCCAGCGCTGACGTGCTGCTTCGAGCGTCTCGGCGCTCGGCTGTGCCAGCAGCTGATCGACCGCCTGATCGAGTGCGCGGGTCGCGAGCAGGGTGTCTTCGTATGTTGCGTGGACGAGGGCGCCATAGGCGGCAACGACGGGCCGGCGCGGATCGTCCGGAGGCGTACGGCTGCAGCCGGCGAAACACATATAAATGAGCGCCAGCATCGCTGCCGCCGCGACTCGCGTGGATGGAAACATGTCACTCCGGACGGATTGAGTCTGTTGTATCCCGCCCTGTCAGGAGGCAGCGGCGGTGGGACGAGGCCGCGGCGTCCCGGTGCCGCGGCGGGACGATTCTATTCTTAATCGAGAATCAGTCGCAATTACAGCGGCAGTGCTTGCGGGAATGGCTCAATGGCGCGCGAAGGGCACGACCGTCGCGGAGCGGCTGGAAGGAGCGTCTGCGGCGTCGTCGACCAGGCGCAGCGTCTGGCGACGATGCAGGATCTCGCGCAGGTCCGAACCGGCGACGCCGAGTTGTTCGGCTGCCTTGTCGATCGGCAATCCCTCGCAGACGATGAGGCTCACCGCGGACCAGTAGATCGCCGCCTCCACCCGAGTGTGTCTTTCCATGCCGGGGACACCTGCGTCGCCATGACGGCGCTCATGGTGCGGCGGCCCGGCGTGCCGTGGGCAGCCACAGAAATACCTAGCGGACTACGTTGATCGAGAGTCGCTCATCGGTAAGCCGCGACTGGCGGTCGCTCTCCACGAGCCGCTTGCTCACGAACTGCCAGTTGGCGAGATTCTCGATCACCGCGCCGACGAACCGCGCGCGTCGCCTCAAACCGTGCGTTGCGTCGAAAATTTCCCCCGCAAATCCCGCTCAATCGGTGCGAGCAGGCGCAAGAGCGTCTATATTCGGGCCGTCGTTGACCTGTCCGTTGAAAGACAGGCAACGGCTTGCATCGTGTCGGGGGCGCTCGAGGGAAGACGATGACTTTGGCCAGAACAACCTGGATCGCGATAGTCGTGGCGATGTCGGCGGCATCGATCGCGCCGTCCGCACTGCCGCAGGCGAACGATCCTCCGGCCTCATCCTTCGCCACGCTCAAGTTCGAAGGCGCATGCGACGCATCCAACAATCGTCTATGGCTGTCGAACACTCACACCTTCAAGACCATCAGCGTCAAGGTTCGCTGGCGCGCCGCCGGGGGCAAGGACCTCGTCGAGGATTTTTTTCCGGGGCCCAATTCCATTCGTGAGATCGGCTGCGCCGCCGACGCAGAAATTCTCGAAGCGAACTTCGCCGACTTCTGATCGCATCGTTCCGCCGTGCGGCCCGGCGGCGAGACGCCTCGTTGAGACCTCAATGAGCGCGACTTCCTGTATACGCACGATCCAATATTTGGACTGATCGTCCACAGTGACATACTCCGGCCATCGCGGTGGCCTGGCGCCCGCGTGTCGGCGCAGGGAGCGCAACGAGCAGACCAGCGTCGATCGTCTCCATTCAAGCAAAGACAAGAAGGAGTACGCGAATGCATCTGGGGGTCATTTCGTCGCCGCGGCGTACGCGCACGCTGGCACTGGCAGTCGCATCCACGCTCGCCCTGGCTCAGACCGCCGCTGCGCAAGAAGCCAGAAAAAGCGAACTCATCGATACCGTCATCGTGACGGCGCAGAAAAAGGAAGAGAACCTGATCGACGTGCCGATCGCCGTGTCGGCCTTCAACGAGGCGGCGATGACGCGCCGGCAGATCGATCAGGCCACCGACCTGCAGCTCAACATTCCCAACATTTCCTACAGCAAGACCAACTTCACCAGTTCCAATTTCCAGATCCGCGGCATCGGCGTGACGTCTGTCGGGTCGAGTTCCGATTCCGGCGTGGAAACGCATTTCAATTCGGTGCCGCTGAAGAGTCCGCGCATTTTCGAAACCGAGTACTTCGACATCGAGCGTGTCGAAGTCCTGCGCGGCCCGCAGGGCACCCTGTACGGGCGCAACGCCACCGGCGGTGCGGTGAACGTGCTGCCGAAGAAACCGCAAGTGGGCGAGTTCGGCGGCAATGTGGAAATCGAGGCCGGCAACTACAGCGAGCTGAAAGGCAAGGGCGCGATCAACCTGCCGCTCGGCGACAAGGCCGCGCTGCGTGTCGCGGGCATCGCGTATCAACGCGACGGCTATGCGAAGAATCTGTACACCGGCAACGACATCGACGGGCGCGACCAGTGGGCGGCGCGTGCGGCGCTGCGCCTTACGCCCAGCGATGCCACCGACATCACGCTGACGGTCAATCACTACGACGAAGACTCCTCGCGTTCGCGCGTGACGAAGGGTCTGTGTCATCGCGATCCCGCCGGCGCTTACGGCTGTCTGCCCGACCGCCTCGGCTTCGACACCGGCAACATGCGCGGCACGCTGGCCGGCAATCTCGCCGAGTTCGGCCCGCTGCTGCTGGATCTCGCCTCGCTGCCCGGCGAAGCCCCGGTGCTCGATGGTCTCTTCCTCGGCATCGCGCCGATTCCGCCCGCGCTGGTACAGCTCGGCACGGACGTGAACCTGGGTGCGCCGTCATCCACCAGCCTGCGCGAGGGTTATGCCGAGTTCGATCCGACTTACCGGGCGGACGAAACCATCGCCACTCTCGAGTTCGTGCATGACTTTGGTTCGGTGACGTTCACCTCGCTGACGGGCTACCAGGAAACGACGTTCGTCGGCCGCACCGACTACAACTGGAGCATGGCGGGCATGCCCTACAACGGGCCGGCGCTCGACTATCTCACTGCGCTCATGGGCGGCGTGCCGATCAGCCAGATCGATCCGTCGCTGCTGGGCTCGCTCAGCGGCAACATTCTCAATGTCGGCGATCGTTCGCGGAACTATGACCAGTCGGATCAGGACGGCCATCAGTGGTCGCAGGAATTCCGGCTGTCGTCGAGTTTCGACGGGCCGCTGAACTTCCAGGTCGGGCTGTTCTATTTCGACACCGATGTGGACGAGAACTACACGGTCGTCACCAGCGAACTCGACTACTGGGCGCTGGTATCGAGCGCCTATTCGCCGTACGTCGATTCGGCGCCGCCGTACTACATCAACGCCACGCCGTCGGCGGCACTGAAATCCACCGCGGCGTTCGGCGAGCTGTACTGGGACATGACGGACTCGTTCAAATGGACGCTCGGCCTGCGCTACACGCGCGACGAAAAGAGCATCGAGGATCGCCAGATGCTGTTCGCCGTGCCGGTGCTCACGCCGCCGACCGCGACGCAGTTCGACGATTTCCGCGTCGACGAGACGACCTTCAACGAGTTCACCGGGCGCTTCGGCTTCGACTGGAAGCCGGGCTGGTTCGACGATTCGACGCTGTACGCGTTCTATTCGCGCGGCTACAAGGCGGGCGGCTTCAATCCGCCGGCGCAGGACAACGTGGCGCTCGCGAGCGTGCCGCCCGTCTACGATCCCGAGTTCGTGAATGCGTTCGAGATCGGTTCCAAGAACGTGATGGCCGGCGGCCGCGTGCAGGCGAATCTCACCGCGTTCTTCTACGACTACACCGATCTGCAGGTGTCGAAGATCGTGGCGCGCACGTCGGTGAACGAGAACGTCGACGCGCAGATCTACGGTGTCGAAGGCGAGTTCGTGTTCACGCCGGTCGACAATTTCGTGATCGACGCCAACGTGGCCTATCTCAAGACCGAGATCCAGGACTTCAGCAGCATCGATCCGCGCGACGTCAGCAATGGCGATCCCAACTGGACGACGGTCAAGAACATCCAGGACGGTTCGAACTGCGCCGTGCCGACGGCGGTGATTCCGACAGCCATCGGTGCCGGCGTCATGCTGCCCACGGCGCTTGGCGGACCGTTCGGCCTGTGCGGTCCCTTGAGCGAGTTCTTCGGTGCAGTGGATGGCATCGCCGCCAACCTCGACGGCAACGAACTGGCGCTGTCGCCGGAGCTGTCGTTCAAGATCGGCATGCAGTACACGTTCCACTTCGGCAACGGCATGCGCCTGACGCCGCGGGTCGACTACTACTGGCGCGACGACTTCTACGGCCGCATCTACAACAAGCCGATCGACCGGATCGAGTCGTGGGATCTGCTGAATGCCCAGATCGATCTCACGTCGGCGAATGACACCTGGTACGTGCGTGCCTTCATCAACAACATCATGGATGACGACAACATCACGGGCATGTACGTGACCGATGCGTCGTCGGGCCTGTTCACCAACGTGTTTGCGCTGGAGCCGCAGACGTACGGCGTGGCGCTGGGCTTCCGGTTCTGAGAGGCGGAGGATCTTTCTTCCTGTGGGGCCGGCTTTCCCGCGGGATTCCCTTCGGTCACAGCCGGCTCTTGTTGTAGGTCAGGCTTCAGCCTGACCTCCGAGGCCGGCTGTGACCGAAGGGAATCCCGCGGGAAAGCCGGCCCCACAGCGGAAGGTCAGAACCCCCGCAGGATCGCGAACTCCTCCAGCGGCGCCCGATCCGTCCGCAGCGTGTTGATGGGCGCCGCTTCGTCGCGATGGCCGAGCGCCATGCCGCAGAAGAGCATGTGTTCCGACGGAATGGGCAGGAACTCGCCGAGCGTTTTGTACCAGACGGCCCACGCCTCCTGCGGGCAGGTGTGCAGGCCGCGTTCGCGCGCGAGCAGCATGAGGTTCTGCATGAACATGCCGACGTCGGCCCACTGATCCTGTCCCATGCGTCGGTCGAGGGTGAAGAACAACGCCACCGGCGCGCCGAAGAATTCATAGTTGCGGGCGAACTGCTGCAGCCGGCCGGCCTTGTTGTCGCGCGCGATGCCGATGGTCGCGTACAGATCCTCGCCGCACTTGAAGCGCCGCGAGCGATACGGCTCGTGCAGGTCCGGAGGATAGATGGGGTACTCGCTGCCTTCGCCAGCCGGCTGCGCGGGCAGCTTGCTGCGGATCAGCGCCTTGAACTGCGCCAGCGGTTCGCCCGCCAGTACGTGGACCAGCCAGGGTTGCAGGTTGCCGCCCGACGGCGCGCGCTTCGCTGCTTCCAGAATTTCCACGACCGTCTGTTTCGGTACCGGCGTATCGAGGAAGGCGCGACAGCTCATGCGGGTGTCGATGGCGGCGGAAACGTTCATGCGCGTGCCTGCACGGGCCTGGATGACGGGCGGGATCATAGGCGATCGCGGCGCCGTGGATTCGTCCGCCTGTTGCCTGTCCGTGCAACCACAGGAAGGAGGCTCGCGATCACTTCGTGACCGCGAGCCGCGAACCGTCCTCCTGCGAGAGAGTGTGCCGCGTGTACGAAGAATCGGTGAAGGAGTGCGAGGGGCCGGGTTTAAAAAGAAGCGTGCGTAACATTCGTGGTGTTACGCACGCCCTGCATCCGAGATGGCTCAGGGGGATAGTCAACCACCGTCGTAAGCATGTTTAAAACGTTACCGGAGAAACTGGTCCGCAGACATCGGGCCTGCCGACCTCTGCGAACCCACTCACAACCACCCGAAGGTGTCGAGCATGAGTAATGCACGAGGTGTGCCAGTCTCGCCGCAGGCCGGGATCGGCCTGATTGCTGCGTTTTACGCCGCCATCCGTGCGGATACATGCACTCGCGGTGTGCAGGTCGGTGCAGTGCCGCGCCATCGATGCGCAGAATTGATCGGATGATGAATATCTGCTCTTCCTGTGGGGCCGGCTTCAGCCGGCCTCTGACTGTAGGTCAGGCTTCAGCCTGACATCCGAGGCCGGCTGAAGCCGGCCCCACAGGAAGAGGGCTATTCCCTGCGATTCTCCAGCGCCTCGATGGTCTTCGGCCAGTCGTCCTTCAGCAGGCGCGACAGCGAGCGGTCGGCGAGCACTTCCAGTCCGCCGCGCTGGTAGTCGGCGAGGTTCGCCGCACCCTGCACGATGTGCAATGACGCACGCCGCTTCGTGCCCGCCTCGGTCAGCGTCAGTCTGCCGTCGGGGAACTCGAATTCCAACAACGCCAGCCGACCCTTGCCTCGATGGCCGGCCGCATACCAGTGCAGCCGGCCCGCGATCATCAGATGAATCACGAACCAGACATCGCCTTCGAAACCGATGGCGATGCGCTTGCCGAGCCGCCGCAACGCCACGACCTTGCGCCCCTCGCAACTCTGCGGCGTCGGCTCGACCGTCCGCAGCAGAAACGGATTCTTCACCACCACCCGCTGCAGCGGCTGACCGACGATACGGGCCTGCAGCGCTTCGATGTAGACGGTGATGTCGGGCAGTTCGGGCATTGGGAGCGGAAAAGAGCAATGGCCGCAAGAAGGCACATAAGGATCACAAGAAAGAAAACAGCAGATCTGAATTCCTCATTTGAGTTCTTTGCGCCTTTTTGCGGCCATTCCTCCCGACTCAGAGCTCCCGCAGCCCCGTCGTGATCGGCAGTTTCGCCGCGCGCAGGCTGGGCAGCAGTCCGCCGACGAGGCCGAGCAGCAGCGCATAGATGAGAGCCTGCACGAGCAGCGCCGGGGTGACGGTGAAGGCGAAGGTGATCTGGCTGAAGGTGGCGAAGTTCATGGTCGACGCCTGCATGCCGTTGAACGCGAAATACGCGATCAGCATGCCGGCGACGCCGCCGATCAGGCCAAGCAGCAGCGCTTCCACCAGCACCGACACGACGACGGGGAGCGAACCGAAACCCAGTGCGCGCAAGGTCGCGATTTCCCGCGTCCGTGCCGCGACGGCCGAGTACATCGTATTCAGCGCGGCGAAGACGGCGCCGAGGCCCATCAGCACGGCGATCGCAGTGCCGAGGCTGCGCACCAGCATCGTGAGCGTGCGCGACTGTTCTTCGTAGAACTGCTTTTCCGAAAACACTTTCACGTTCAGGCGCGGATCGGCGGTGAGCGCGTCCTTGAATTTCTGCATCTCGCCGGCGCTGTCCAGTCGCACGCGCATCGACTGATACGACGAACCGCGGTTGTACGCGCTCTGCAGCACCGATACGTCGGTCCAGATTTCCGATTCGGCGACGCTGCCACGGTCGGCGAAGATGCCGGTGACGAGCCACTCCGTCGTGCCCCAGCGCAGGCGGCTGCCGACCGTCAGTCCCCGGAACTGCTTCACGGCGCCGCGGCCGACGATGACTTCGAACGTGCCCGGCGTGTAATGCCGCCCTTCGACGATGCGGAATTTCTCGCGCAGCTTGCTGGCGTTGGTCGACGCGCCGCGCAAGGGAACGTTGGCCGCCGTGCCGGTGGTGCGCAAGGGCACGTCGACGACCACGTACAGCTCCGGTGAAGCGATGGCGCCATCGGCATCGCGCCTGACGCCAGGCGCATCGCCGATCAGCCGCGTCTGTTCGAGCGAGAGATTGCTGCCCATTTCGTCCGTCGCGCCGCCGCGCAGGACGATGGCGACGTCCGCAGCGCCAGACTGATCGAGCACGGCGCGGAATCCTTCGGCAATCGACAGCACGCCGATGAGCACGGTGACGACGCCGGTGATGCCAACCAGCGCCACGATCGACGAGCCGAGCCGCTCGCGGATGTTGCCGAGGTTCAGCGCCGTGACGGCGGCGATCTGGGATGCAGTGCCGGCCATTACGCTTTCCTCAGTGCATCGACGATCTTCAGTTGCCACGCCTGTGCACAGGGCAGCGCGCCGGCAAGTGCGCCCAGGCCCACGGCCAGCAGCGCGCCGATGACGTAGGTGCTCGGCGGCATGCCCAGCGCGGGGAAGAACTGTTGTATGAGCTCCCCTAGTCCGGCAGCGACCGCAAATGCAAGGGCGATACCGATCGCGGCACCGAGCAGGGTCAGCAGCAACGTTTCCGCCAGCACCATGGCCGTGACCTGGAAACTCGAGAAGCCGAGCGTCTTCATCACCGCCAGTTCATTGGTGCGCTCGCGCACGGACTGTCCCATGGTGTTGGCGATCACCAGCAACATCGTGAAGAAGACAGCAGAGGCGACGGCGGTGACGATCGCGCCGATGTTGCCCATCTGGTTGGCGAAGCCCTGCACGAAGGCTTTTTCCGTCGTGGTCTTGGTCTCGGTCGAGGAGTTGGTGAACAGCGCGTCGATCCTGGCGGCGATCTCGGCGGAGCGGTCGGGATCGGCGATGCGCTCGACGATCCAGCCGATCTGGTCGCGACCGAAGGCGCGCGCTTCGTTCAGATAGTCGTACTGGAAATAGACAGAGGAGTTGTCGCCATTGGCAGCGTGGTAGATGGCGACGACTTTCAGATCCCAGGTGCCGCTGCCATCCGTCTTGGTCCAGATGCTGGAGCGCAGCGGAATCGTGTCGCCGACTTTCCAGCCGAACCGCTCGGCGACTGCACTGCCGACGATCGCGCCGGTGCGATCCGCCTCCCACGCGGCGCGCTCCGCGTCGGTGACCTTGTATTCGGGATATACCTCGAAAAACAGCTTCGGGTCGGCGGTCATGGCGACGATCTGGTTGCGGTCGTCCTGATAGACGCCGCCGAACCAGTCGTGCGACATCGCGACCCGCACGCCGTCGATGCTGCGCACGCGATTCAGATAGCTCTGCGGCAGCGACTGGATCAGCGACACCTTGTGGATGGTGACGAGCCGGTCGACCCCGGCGAGATCCGCGCCGCCCGTCAGTGCCGCGCGCATGGTCTGCAGGATGCCGAACAGCAGGAACGCCACGACGATGGACGCGAGCGTGAGCCACGTGCGCAGGCGCTTGCGTTGCAGGTTGGACCAGAGCAGGGGGAGATACTTGAACATTCCTGATTCACCTGCTGCCAGTGCGGAGAAGACGCGGAATGGCCGCAAAAGGCGCAAAAGGCGCAAAAGAGAAACCCGGATCAGAGAATGGACGTGCGCGCTGACTCTTCATTCCGGCCTCTCTTTTTTGCGCTTTTTGCGCCTTTTGCGGCCATTCTCTTAGGCCGCCGCGCGAATCAACTGCCCCTTCTCCAGATGCAGCGTCCGCTTCGCGCACGCCGCGGCATGTGGATCGTGCGTGACCATGATGATGGTCTTGCCGTGCCGTTCGTTCAGCGCCCTGAGCAGGTCGAGGATTTCGTCGCCGGACTTGCGATCGAGATCGCCGGTCGGCTCGTCGCACAGCAGCAGCGTCGGATCGGAGACGATGGCGCGGGCGATGCCGACGCGCTGTTCCTGACCGCCGGACAGTTCGCGCGGCTTGTGCCGGGCGCGTTCGCTCAGGCCCACCAGACCCAGCGCGGCATTGGCGCGCTTGCGCCGTTCCGTCGCGGACAGCTTGGTGAGCAGCAGCGGCAGTTCGACATTGCGTTCCGCCGTCAGCACCGGCAGCAGGTTGTACATCTGGAAGACGAAGCCGACGTGATCGGCGCGCCAGCGGCCGAGCGCCGCGTCGCTCATCGTGTCGGTGCGCTGTCCGGCGATGTCGATGGTGCCGCCACTCGGGCGGTCGAGCCCGCCGATCAGATTGAGCAGCGTGGATTTGCCGGAGCCGGATGGCCCCATGAGGGCGAGGAAATCGCCCCTGGGAATGTCGAGGTCGAGGGCGTGCAGCACATGCACGGTTTCGCTGCCGCGCCTGTAGTCCTTGGCCAGGCTGCGGATCTTCACGAGTGTCTCGTCAGTCACGTCGGCTCCCTCGGTCAACGTTGCCAGTGCGTGCCATTGTTGCGGTCATCGATGACAGCTCCTGTCATCGATGCGGCACATCAGCCGGATTTCTGCTTGATGCTGCCGCCGTCCTTCAGACCCTCGACGGGCGTCGCCACGACGGTGTCGCCGGCATTGATGCCCGACAGCACTTCGATCTGGCCGTCGCGTTCGCCGCCGGTGCGTACGGCCACCCGTTCGACTTCATCGCCCTGGACTCGCCAGACGTAGCTGGTATCGCCTTCGCGAATCACCGCCGTGGCGGGCAGGCGCACGGAAGGACGTGTCGCGACGCTCTGCTCGACGCCGCGGTTCTCCAGGAAGCTCACCTTCACGCCCATGTCGGGCAGGATGCGCGGATCGAGCGCATCGAAGCCGATGCGCACGCGCACGGTGGCCTTCTGGCGATCCGCCGTCGGCACGATGTTGATGACGTGACTCGGGATGGTCCAGTCGGGATAGGCATCGAGCACCGCTTCGGTCTTCTGCTCGTCCTGCACGCGATTGATGAAGGCCTCGTTCACGTCGACTTCGATCTCGCGCGAGGACATGTCGACGATGGTGGCGATGCCCGTACGCGTGAAGCCGCCGCCGGCGGAAATGGGCGACACCATTTCGCCGGGCTGCGCGTCCTTGGAGACGACCACGCCGTCGAAGGGCGCGCGGACCAGCAGATCCTCCAGATCCTGCGCCCGCACGCGCAGCGTGCCTTCGGCGACTTCGACGTCGCTGCGCAGCGATTCGAGGCGCGCGCGCGTCGCGGCCACTTCCGACTGCGAGGCGTCGAGCTGCGATTCGCTGACCAGCTTGTCGGCGCGCAACTGTTCGTTGCGGCGCAGGGTCCGTTCGGCTTCCGCGAGTCGTACCTTGACCTCTTCGAGCTTGATGCGCGCGGACTCGAGCTGGCGTTGCGACAGCGCATAAGTCTGCTTGGCAGTGCTGTCGTCGAGGCGCGCAATGAGCTGACCTTCCTTGACGTTCATGCCTTCCTCGATCATCACTTCGGCGACCTTGCCGGTGACTTTCGACGACACGGTGGCCTGCCGGCGCGCGACGACATAGCCCGATGCATTCAGCACCGCGGAACCGCCGCCGCTCGCGCCCGCTGCCGCAACGGCCGTTGCCGTTTCAACTTCGACTGCCGGATTGCGCAGCAGCGCCCAGGCCGCGGCAGCAATGGCGATGGCCAGCACGATGATGAGGAACCCCTTGTAGGGCTTGCCCGAGTCCGACGAGGGTTCGGGGCCGCGTTCGATGCGCAGACTGTCCAGCGCGTTCTGGTCGAGTGACATGTGCGTTGTACTTTTTTCGAAGAAGCCGGAGGGCGCATCGGGAGAACGATGCGGCGGGATTCTAAAGGCTAAACTCCGGCGGCGTTAAGGCGGCACCGGCGAAATGCGCCAGATCGCCGGTCGAGGTCTGCAGGTCAGGTCTGTAAGTCTGGCCTGTAGGTCAGGCTTCAGCCTGACTCCTCAGAAAGGCCGGCTGAAGCCGGCCCCACAGCTACGGCAGTTGCACCGCTCCCTGCTTCGCAAAGGCATCGAGATACCCGCGGATCGCGCCGATTTCCTCGTCGGTGAAATGTGCGAAGCGGGCCCGGGCGACTTCCGACATCAGTCCCAGGTCGCGATCGCCCAGGCCCTTGCCGTGACGCATCAGCCGGGTGAAATCATTGTCCGAATAGGCTGCGACGATCGCGAGGTTCGGTGTTTTCAGGTAGTCCCAGCCTTCCAGTCGCGCGCCATGGCATTCGGTGCAGGACGTCATCACGAGATAGCGGCCCTGCGAGAGCGGATCGGCCGCGTTCGGCGCCGGCACGTACGGCAGATCGGCGATCCGCTGCGCCTGCGGCGTGAACTGGCCGGTGACGATGCCGACGCGACCGAGCGGACGAACGTCCGTGAGGCGCTCGATGCCGTCGGTTTCGGGGAAGCTGCGAACGTAGGCCACGATGGCGGCGAGATCGTCGTCGGTCAGGTGCCTGAACATCGTGGAGGGCATGATCCAGGCGCTGGTGCCGTCGTGCTTGATGCCGTGGCGGATCAGACGTTCGAGTTCGGCATCGGTGTAGTCCTTGACCGCGCTGGTCAGATTGGGCGCCGTGATGTGCACGATGCCGGGCTTGTCGAAGAGATCGGTGCCGGTGAGATCGTGCCCGTGACATTCCGTGCAGCCATACACGGTGGCGAGCCGCTCGCCGCGGCGCACCGAATCGCGGTCACTCGGGGCGTTGAATGAACCGGGCGGAATGTCGTAGGTGCGCGCGACGACGCGTTGCGATGCAACGAACAGCCACGCCGCAGCACACAGCAGCAATGCGGCGGCCGAGGCCACGGTGACACCGAGCCACTTGAGGAATCGTTTCATGGAAGCACCAGCGAAGGACGTCGGTGCAAGTCTCTGCGGAAACCCGCCACGAACCATCGATCTGAGGAGCCATGGCGAAGAGCCACGACTGCCCGGACGCTGGTGAATCGACGGTCAGGTTGGCGCGGTCGCCGACAGCAGTGCGTCGCTCAGCGGCAATGTCGGCAGCGTGAAACAGATCAGCGCGCCCTGATCAGGTTTCGCATCGGCCCAGACCCGTCCGCCATGACGCTCGATGATGCGCTGGACCGTCGCCAGTCCGATGCCGGAGCCTTCGAACTCGTTGGTGCCATGCAGCCGCTGAAACGGCTTGAACAGTTTCTGTTCATACGCCATGTCGAAACCGGCGCCGTTGTCGCGTACGAAAAACGTCGCCATGTGGCCGGCAGTCTGCTGGCCGATTTCGATGCGCGCGTCGGCCGTTTTCGCGGTGAACTTCCAGGCATTGCCGATCAGATTCGCGAGCAGGTCGCCGATCAGCCGGCGATCGCCATGGGCAGTCATGCCCGGCTGGATGGCGATGTGGACGTTGCGCTGCGGATCGGCGTGATGCAGATCGGCCACGACATCGGCGGCCAGCGCGCTGACATCGAGAATCTCGCGATGCAGGGTGTGCCGCGAGATGCGCGACAGCGCCAGCAGCGCCTCGATCAGTTCCGACATCTTTTTCACGCTGGCCTGGATGCGTGTCAGGCGCTCGCGCTGCTGATCGTTCACCGAACTGCCGAGCGATATTTCCAGCATGCCGGCCTGTCCGGCGATGGTCGACAGCGGCGAACGCAGATCATGCGAGACGGACGCCGTGAAGGCTTCCAGTTCGCGGTTGGCGCGTGCCAGCATTTCGTTCGCTTCGCGCAGCTGCTTCTGGCCCGGCGACTGGACGATGCCCGGCCAGGCGCGCCAGAGCATCGCGGCGGTCGGCAGCGATGCGGCGGCCGTGGCGAGTTTCAGCAGTCCTTCGAGCCAGTACTGCGCATGCCAGACGTTCCACACATCCATCGCATGCGTCAGGCCGCACAGCGCGATGAAGATGCTGAACCACAGGAACAGGGCATTGAACGGCAGATCGCGCCGGCGTCGCGCGATGCGCAGCAGGACGAAGGGAATCGCGAGATAGGCGGCCGCGATCAGCAGGTCGGGCACGACATTCAGCCACAGGACTTCCGGCGTCCACAGGTAGCAGTGCCCGTGCGGCATGAAATGGCGGGTACTGAAAAAGGGAACGTCGGGTTCCATCGCTCTGGCTCCTGTCGATTCGCGGTCGCTGCCTTGCGCGATGAACCATTCTCCCGGGCTCGATTGCAGGGGCAATCAGACCGGGGCGGAATCTGGCGGCGGCGTTGCCCGTGTCGTCTCAGCTCAGGCTGAGTTTTCGGCAGATAAAGTAACCGCAGCCGCGACGTATCGGAAGACGGCGACGGCTATTGCAGCGCCTGATACACCAGATTGCGCATGATCGAGCGATAGTAGGTGCGGCGCTCGATGTTGAGTTCCTGCAGCATCATGATGGCGATGAGCTGCTCCTGCGGATCGATCCAGAAGTAGGGGCCGGTGGCGCCGCCCCAGAAGTAGTCGCCGATCGAACCCGGTACCGAGGCGCGACCGCTTTCGATGCGCACACCCACGCCGAGGCCGTAGCCCTGGCCGAGCTGCGGCAACGGCGCCGTCAATCCCAGTTCCTGCACGAAACCGCCATAGCCGACGCCGGGCGGCAGATGGTTGTGGGTCATGAGTTCGACGGACTTTCGCGACAGCAGACGCACGCCATCGAGTTCGCCGCCGTTGAGCAGCATGCGACAGAAGCGTGCGTAGTCGTTCGCGGTCGACAGCAGTCCGCCGCCGCCCGAGAACCATTTCGGCGGCTTCGCGGGGTTGTAGCCGACGACGACCGCCGGACTGCCCGGCGCGCGCTGCGGCTCGGCGAGTCGCGATACCTGTTCGTCGTTCAACAGAAACGCCGTGTCCGGCATCCGCAACGGCTTCGCGATGCGCTGCGTGACGAACTGGTTCAGGTCCATGCCGGAGATCACTTCGACGATGCGGCCGAGCACGTCGGTGGACATGCCGTATTCGAAGGTCGTGCCGGGTTGATAGGCGAGCGGCAGCTTCGCCAGTTTGTCGATCAGTTCGGCATTGGTCTGCTGGTCGTCCATCGTGTTCGCCGCGCGGTTGGCGCGCTGCACGAGCGAGTCGCCGAAGATGCCGTAGGTGAAGCCGGAGGTGTGGCGCATCAGGTCCTGCACCGTCATTTCGCGCTTTGAGGGTTCGAGCACGAGCGTGCGTTCGCCGCCGTCGTTCTTTTCCACGCCGACCTGCAGCTGTTTCAGTTGCGGCAGATATTTCGACACGGGATCGCCGAGCTGCAGCCGGCCTTCTTCCATGAGCATGAGCGCGGCGACCGACGTCACCGGCTTGGTCATCGAAGCGATGCGGAAGATGCCGTTCGCGGGCATCGCCGCGTTCTTTTCCTTGTCGCGCGCGCCGAAGTGCTTCGCATAGGCGACCTGGTCCTTGCGCACGATCAGCACCACGGCGCCAGGGATGACGCCGTCGCGAACGTCGCCTTCAAATTTTTCCGTGAGACGGTCGAGACGTTCCGGCGAAAAACCGGCAGCGGCCGGTGTGGCGGACGAGGCGGTCGTGGCATTCATGATCAACACCGTGGCAAGCAAGGGCACGATCGATTTCATCGTTCATCTCCGGTCATACCAGACCCGTGAGGTAGTAGAGCGCGATCACCGCGAAGACGGCGAGCGTCTTGATGCAGGTGATCGCGAAGATGTCCTTGTAGGACTGCCGGTGCGTCAGGCCGGTGACTGCCAGCAGCGTGATGACGGCGCCGTTGTGCGGCAGCGTGTCCATGCCGCCGCTGGCCATCGCGGCCACGCGATGCAGTACGTCGGGAGGAATGCCTGCGGCCTGCGCAGCGGACATGAACTGTTCCGACATTGCCGCGAGCGCGATGCTCAGTCCGCCCGAGGCCGAGCCCGTGACGCCGGCGAGCGTGGTCACGGTGATCGCCTCGTTCACCAGCGGATCGGGAATCGCCATCAATGCATTCTTGATGACGAGAAAGCCGGGCAAGGCGGCGATGACCGCGCCGAAGCCATATTCGGATGCCGTATTCATCGACGCCAGCAGCGCGCCGCTCACCGCCGTCTTCGTGCCGTCGGCAAGTTTCTGCAGCAGCGGACGGAACGCGAACGCCAGCACCGTGAGGATGCCTGCGACCAGCGCGCCCATCACGGCCCAGATCGCCGTCACCGACGACACCTGCGTCACCAGCGGCTGCGCAAGTCCTGCGAGCTGCGTTTCGAGGACCGGCTCGTGCACGCGCGGAATCCAGCGCGTCAGGAGCAGATTCGCGACGCCCACGACCACGAGCGGCAGGATCGCGATCGCGGGATTGACGACCTGCGTCGCCGGCAGCGGTTCGGGTTCGTTGCTGTGTCCTGCGCCATATCCTTCGCCATTGCGCTGCGCGACGCGACGGCGCCAGTCGAGATACGCCATGCCCGCCGCCAGCACGAGAGCGGCGCCGCACAGTCCCAGCATCGGCGCGGCCCAGGCAGTGGTGCCGAAGAACGTCGTCGGAATGATGTTCTGGATCTGCGGCGTGCCCGGCAGCGCATCCATGGTGAACGTGAACGCGCCGAGCGCGATGGTGCCGGGAATGAGGCGCTTCGGAATGTTGCCGCGCCGGAACATTTCCGCGGCGAAGGGATAGGCCGCGAAGACCACCACGAACAGCGAGACGCCGCCATAAGTCAGTACCGCGCAGATCAGCACGATGGACAGCATGGCGCGCTGTTGGCCGAGCGCGCGGATGACGGCGGCGGAGATCGACTGCGCGAAGCCCGACATCTCGATCAGCTTGCCGAACACCGCGCCGAGCAGGAACACGGGGAAGTAGAGCTTCAGGAATCCAACCATGCGCTCCATGAACAGTCCGGTGAAAACCGGAGCGACGGCCGATGGATCCGTCAGCAGCACGGCCAGCAACGCAGCGAGCGGCGCGAACAGGATCACGCTGTAGCCGCGATAGGCCGCGATCATCAGCAGCGCCAATGCGCCAATCGCGATGACGAAGCTCATCAGGATCCCCCGGAACGCCGATCGAATTAATTCATCAGTTGATGAGTTTCGGCGGAGAGTGCCCCGGCAGGCTGGCAGTTGTCAATTTGGGCGAAGACGGAGGGTTTCGAGCGGGGATCACGGAAGAGGAAGGTTTCACACGGAGATCACGGAGACCACGGAGTTAAAGATGGGGAAGAGCTTCTTCTGTGGGGCCGGCTTCAGCCGGCCTTTGCACTTGAAGAGGCCGGCTGAAGCCGGCCCCACAGAGAAGAAACTCCGGTTCCGGACTCCTTACTGATACCGTCGGCCGTTGTGTTCCAGCCAGCCGTCGGGATGGCGGCCCTGCGGATCGCGATGCGTCCAGTGGATGACGCCGCCCTTGTCGTTCCATTCGTATTCGCCGAAGAATGCAACGGTGTCGCCTTCGCGCAGCGATTCGATGCGCGGTGCGAGATCGATGTTGTGCGCGATCAGCAGCGTCTGGCCGGAACCGAGTTCGAGCAGGAACCGTTGATGACGCGAGCCTTGCCGATCGTCGGACAGCAGTTTGCGAACCACGCCCTGCGCCCGTATCTGCAGATTGCTCTGCTGATTCTCGAAGGCGCGTGCGAGCACGGTCTCGGCGTTGCTTTCACTGGCGCCCGCGGGTGCCGATGAAAGCGTGGTCGACGGCGCGGGCGTGCCGACCGGTGCATTGCGTGTAGCGATCAGCCAGCCGCCGCCGACGATCAGCAGGGCGATCAGGATTCTTTTCATCGGTGCGTCGATTCCCGGGAGCAGCGTCGTGACTATCGCAGAAAACCGGATCGAGGAAGTCATCCGCTTCTGGTTCGACGAGTTGACGCCGCAGCAATGGTTCGTGCGCGACGATGCCGTCGATCGCAGCATTCGCGAGCGATTTCTGCCGTTGTATGAAAGCGTGAGTGCGCATCCTGCGGAGGTCGTGCCGACCACCGCACGGCAGGCGCTCGCGACAGTGCTCGTGCTCGATCAGCTGCCGCGCAATCTGTTTCGCGGTTCGGCTCGGGCGTTTGCGACGGATGCCCGGGCGCTGGCCATTGCAGAGCAGGCCGTCGCTTCAGGCTGGGATCGGGAGTTGAGCGCGCCGCAGCGCATGTTTCTGTACATGCCGTTTCAGCATGCGGAGGATCGCGAGATTCAGTCGCGTTCCGTGGCGCTGTTTGCGGCGCTGGGCGTCGAGCAGTCGCTCGACTATGCGCATCGCCATCAGGAAGTCATCGAGCGATTCGGGCGCTTCCCGCATCGCAACGCGGCGCTCGGCCGCGAGTCGACGCGCGAGGAAATGGAGTTCATGAAGCACCATCCAGGGTTCTGACGGCCCCTGAAACGACTGTGGGCCGGGTTTTGAGGCCCGGCCCACAGAAAGGGATCAACTGCTGGAAGCAGCGATTACCAGCGACCGCCGCCGCCGCCGCCGTAGCCGCCGCCACCACCACCGCCGTAGCCGCCACGGCCACCACCGCCGCCGCCGCCGAAGCCGCCACGACCACCGCCGCCACCGCCGCGGGGCTTGTCCTGGGCTTCATTGACCTTCAGCGGGCGTCCGCCCATGTTGTGGCCATTGAGCGCCTGGATCGCGCGTTCCGCGTCGCCGCGGGGCATTTCGACGAAGCCGAAGCCACGAGGACGGCCGGTTTCGCGGTCGTTGATCAGGCTGACCGAGTCCACGGTGCCGTGCTGCGCAAACAGCTCGCGTACGGCAGCTTCATCGGCGGAAAAGGGCAGGTTGCCCACGTAAATCTTGCTCATTCAAAAAAGACCTTTGAGAAAGCCTGCAGCGCTTCGTGCTTGAAGTCGGAAGCAGGCGGAAACTGACAACGACCTTCCTGCCCCGGGTGGGCGCGGATCGGTCTCCTGGATCGGGAACAACCGGTTTTGGATACCTTGGGCGGACTTTGTTACCGATCAAGGAAGGCAAAAGGCAGGGTCTCGAGCCGGTCGCGACTATACCCGTTTGTCGGGGCGCGGAAATCACCATTTATGGGGGATTGGTCACAAAGAGGGGCGGGATTTCCCTGAATCCGGCCCCTGATCGTTGCTGTGACAACGACTTGGGCCCGTAAGGCCCTCCGCGTTGCCGGGGAGGGCCGGACGGGGCTTACGAGGTCGCCTGATCGGTGGCGTCCCGGTTGCGGCGCTCCTTGAACCGCTCGCGACGCTCCTCCCAGCGGGCCTTGCGTTCGGCCAGCAGCTGCGGGATCTGCGCCTTCTGCTCGGGGGTGAGCAGCGCGTAGATCTGCGTCTGCGTATCGCTCGACTGCTGGATCGCGTCGGCGGCGAGCTTTTTCCGGTCGGCAATCAGCGCCGGATACTTCGGATCGTCGGGCATCGTGCTGGCGAGCGCGGTGCGGTTGCTGCGCTGTTGATCGCGCAATGCCTCGCGCTGCTGCCGGGTGTTCGCGAAGACCGAGCGGACGCTCTGCTTCTGTTCGTCCGTGAGATCGAGCTGCCGCAGCGTTCCCATCAGCGGCGCGCCGCCGTGACGATGCATGTGATGGCCGTGGCGTTGGCCCGCGTCCTTGCCGTCGGCGCCGACACCGGCATAGGCGATGCCGCCGGCAATCGTGAGTGCCGCGCAGGCGGCGAGAATCGACGTGCGCAATCTGTTCGGGGTCATGAATTTCTCCTGGATCGATGGACGAATCGGCTTCGTGATGACGCAGAGTTCGACAGCTCCCGGAGCGTCATGCTCCGGGAAGACTGCAGGACTTTTGTAACCAAATGAAAGCATCGCGCCCGTTCAGCGATCGTTTGAGCATCAGTAGAAGATGCCGTTGATCACCTGCATCACGACACCCGTCGTGATGGCCGCGAGCACCACGTCGTTGTCGACGCGCACCCAGTGATAGCCGCGCGGCGGCGGACGCAGGCGATAGGTGCCGTAGTCGTAGACGACGTAGCGCGGCGCGTAGTACGCAGCCGGCAGACGCGCGCCGCGATACCACGCGTGCGGACGATACCCGTGCGGCGGCGCGTAGCGCACGACCTTGTAGCGGCCCTCGTGGCGATGATCGTAGTGGCGGTCATGGCGGTGATCCTTGCGATCGTCCCGGTGGCGATGGTCGCGGTTGTCGCGACGATCGTTCCAGACGCGTTCGTCGCGCGTGCGGTCGCGTGCATGCGAATCCGCCATTGCGACCGTTCCCATCAGCGTCGATGCAGCCAGAGCAGCAACCAGCAGGCGTTTCATCGTGATCTCCTCGAGCCGGATCATCCGGCGCGGGCACACTATCGCGCGAGCCGGCTGATGCATCGCTGAACGATTCCGGTCAGTCTGCGTTCAGCCCCGCGGCACGCATCCGGACGAATTCAGTAAAAATCGCAGCCGGATTCCGCTGGCCGTGCCGCAGGCCGCGCGGTACTTTACGCGCAGGGAGGACAGGGAAATGACGGTCGATCTCGGTAATCAGGCGGTGTTGCGGGTTCGTGGCGAGGACACCGTTTCCTCGTCAACGCGGCTGTCGTCCGATCCTTTCGAGATTTTCCTCGAAGCGATGCTGCAGGTCCGGCTCGAATGCCACTTGTGGAAAGCCCACTTCATCCACCTGTCCGGCCATTCGCTGCCGGAAGGCACGTCGGCCGACTATCGCGACGTCTGGGATCTCATGCTCGCGAAATGGATTCCCGAGTACTCGCCCGAGAACTATCGTCGCTATGCGCCGCTGTTCGACAACGCGCTGCGCGACCTGCGCCTGCGTTTCGATCGCCTCATCGTCGTCTTCAGTCGCGTGCTGCCGCGCGACGTGCGCAAGCGCATGGAGAAGGCCATCCGCCAGCTCGACTTCGCCGCGGCCAGTTACAGATGGATTCCCGCCCGGACGCATATCGAAGATCCGGCCGTGCTGTTTGCCGCACGCTTCAAAGGCGTGATTCGCGTGCTGGGACTGATCGCGCGCGATGCGGATGAGCGGCTGCGCACGATGGTCGATTGAACAAAGCTCTCCGGTAGCCCTGTAAATCCGTGCCCGGCCCGGAACCTTCTGCATCGTCATGTCTTGGTTCCTCACAGCAGAGGAGAAGTGCCATGGCCCAGATCAGCAAGGCGAAAGTAGCGATTCTCGCTACACACGGATTCGAACAATCCGAACTGCAGGTTCCCCAGCAGAGACTGCGCGATGCCGGAGCGACCGTGACGGTCGTTGCGCCGCAGGCCGGCGAAATCCGCGGCTGGAAACACAAGGACTGGGGCGACAGCGTCAAGGTCGATCGCACGCTCGACGAAGCGAAGCCGGACGAATTCGACGCGCTGGTGCTGCCGGGCGGTCAGATCAATCCTGACCTGCTGCGCGTCGATGAGAAGGCGCTGAAGTTCGTGCGCGCCTTCCTCGAGTCAGGAAAAGTGGTTGCTGCGGTGTGCCACGGCCCGTGGCTGCTGGTCGAACTCGACGCCGTACGCGGTCGCAACGTGACTTCGTACAAGTCCATCAAGACCGACGTGAAGAATGCCGGCGGCAAGTGGGTGGACAAGGAAGTGGTCGTGGACGACGGCATCATCACCAGCCGCAATCCCGACGATCTCGACGCGTTCTGCGCCAGGATCATCGAGGAGATCGCCGAGGGCAAACATGCACGACGTGAGCAGCGCAAGGCCGGCTGAGCGGACGGATCGTCGCCATGCAGTATGAACTTCATTACTGGCCCGGCATCCAGGGCCGCGGTGAATTCGTGCGTCTCGCGCTCGAATACGCCGGCGCAGCGTATGTGGATGTGGCAAGAACCGATGAGGCTCACGGCGGCGGCGAGGAAGCGCTGATGCGCGCCATGCGTAGGCCGGAGCTGCGGCATCCGCCGTTCGCGCCGCCGTGGCTCAAGGCGGGCGAACTCCCCACCGGTCAGCCCGCCACCATCCTTTTGTTCCTGGACCGCCGGCATGATCTCGCGCCACAGGAGGAGGCCGGCGAGCTGTGGGCGCATCAATTACAGCTCACGCTCGCCGACTTCCTCGTCGAGATCCACGACGTGCATCACCCGATCGGCGTGGGTCTCTACTACGAAGAGCAGATCGAAGAGGCGAAACGCCGTGCGCAGGATTTCCGCAAGCATCGGGTGCCGAAGTTCCTCGGCTACTTCGAGACGGTTCTGACGCGCAATGGCGCCGGCTTTCTCGTCGGCAGCCGATGCACGTACGCCGATCTTTCCCTGTTCCAGATCGTCGCGGGACTGCGCTACGCGATGCCGAAGTGCATGCACGCCGCCGAGCGCAGAGTCCCTGGTGTCGTCGCGTTGCACGACCGCATCGCGTCCGAGCCGCGCATCGCGGCGTATCTGGCGTCGCCGCGCCGCATCGCCTTCAACCAGGAAGGCATTTTCAGACACTATCCGGAGCTCGACGGCCCCTGAGCCGGAGCGCAAGTGTCCCGTCGCGCTTTGACGGCGAAAATGCCGTCTCGCTAAGCTGTCCGCCGTCGCCTCGCCAGGCGGGAGAATTCCATGGCAGACATGCTGTACGACGGCACCGTCCTCACCTGGACGGGCAAGGGAAAGTTCAAGGCGACTTCGGGCATGCCCGGGCATCAGACGCCGGCGGATCAGTGCCTGCCGGAAGCGGGGCCGGTACCCGAAGGGCTGTATCGAGTGCCATTGATCAAGGGGACTTCGGCGCGCGACGACGGCGCCGGCATCTGCCGCCTGGAACCGTCGTGGCGCGTCGAATCCATTCCGCGCGGCGCCGAGGCAGGTGCATGCGAACCGTACTGGGCGAACTGGGGCCACAACCGCGTCCGCATCGAGCCGGCCAACGCAGCGACGCGGACGACCTGCAGTCCCGCACGCAGCGGTTTCTATCTGCACGATTCGACCAAGGGCTACAGCCACGGCTGCATCGAAGTCGACACGACTTTCTTCGGCGTGTTGCGGTCGGCGATGAAGCAGGGGACGAAGGTGTTGACGCTGCAGATCAAGTACAAGCCCGGTTCGACCAATGGCGGTACGAAGAAATGAACCGGCGCGCGTTCGCAGTGATGGCAATCGGTCTCGTAAGCGCGTGCAGCAGCGCGCAGGGCGACGTCGCCATCGAGAACTCGCTCGATGCATGCATTGCGTTACAGCCGGCGAAGCTTGCGAAGATCGAAAGCGCCCTGTTCCTGCCGACGACCTGGACGGTGCGCAAGAGCACGGGCGAGTGCGGCTGCAAGTCGGCGTTGATTTCCTATCGCGTCACCGCCGGTCCGCGCAGCGAAGTGATCGCTACCGGCGTGCTGTCCTCGCTGAACAAGCAGAACTACGCCTTCCTGATCAATCCCGATGCGGGCATTGCGTACGGCGAGCGATACTCGTTGTTCATCGGCTGCGCCGGCTGAACCCGGTTCACCGCTTCGCTTTGTCCAGCCATACGCCCACGCCCTGGGCGTTCAGCTCCACATCCGTCGCCAGCAGCGCGTGCAGCTTCTCGTCGCTGTCGGTCGATCCGCAGCGCCGCAGTTCGGTCATGTAGATGTCCTGGAATGCGGCCTTGAGGCGCGCATGGCGATCCGGTGCGGCCGCGAGTTCGAGCGCCGCTTCGACCATCGCATCGACCTGGGACAGCAACTGCTGCGCGATGTTCTCGGGATTGCCGACTGCGCCGTAGTGCGTCAGATACAGCACTTGCGGCTGCGCCCGTAACATCCGCTCGATCGAGGCGCGCAATGCCGGCGGATCGAACTGCACTGGCGCCGTGGCGGGAATGACGTGCCGGCCGCGCGGCGTGGTCAGTGCCGGATAGGCCAGCCCCAATGTATCGCCGGTGAACCACCCGCGGCTCGCTTCATCCCAGATGCAGTCGTGATGCAGCGCATGTCCCGGCGTCTCTGCGAAGCGCAGCGGACGATCGCCGAGTTCCAGAACGAGATCGTCGTGGGTTTCGAGCACGCGATCGGCCGCGACCGGTACCAGTTCGCCATAGTCGCGCGCCGCGATTTCGGCACCGTAAACCCCGCGCACGCCTTCCATCAGCTTCGTCGGATCGATCATGTGCCGCGCACCGCGCGGATGGACGACGAGCTTCGCATTCGGCAGCTGCTGCATCAGCAAGCCCGCACCGCCCGCGTGATCGAGATGCACGTGCGTGAGGATGACGTAATCCACCGCCGATCGATCGAGGCCGAGATATTCCAGTGCGGCGAGCAGGCGCGGTACGGAGTTGTTCGTTCCCGTATCGACATAGGCGGCGCGACCGTTGCCGACGATGAGATGACTGGCATCGAACAGCTCGTGCACGAAGCCCGTGTCGATCACGCTGATGTCGTGAGCGAGCTGCTGGACGAATTGTTGCGGATGGTCGGGAGAATAGGTCGACATGTCGGTGGCGGCGTTCGCTGGCGAGGATGTCATTCTGCCAGCATCGCGGCGGTCTGAAGACCGCATGGGCCGGCGCTGCGCTGCGGGCGTCGGGCTGCCACGTCAGCCATTCGAGCTGCGCACGAATTCCGCGAAGCCTGTGACGAACTGCCGCAGCTGGCCGCGGACTTTCTCGTCGATGAGGTTGCCGTGTTCGTCGAACACGCTGCCGGCGCGCGACACCATCAGCCGGCCGGCGAACCAGGGTTGTGTCCGCAGCGTGCGCAACACCGGCAGCCACGCGTTCTGCGACAGCTGCGTGCCGAAGGGACCGGGCGAAGCGCCCATGACGGCGACCGGTTTGCCGCCGAAGACGCGGGCGATGTCGTCCGCCGGCCGACTGAGCCAGTCGATGGCGTTCTTCATCACGCCGGGAATGGAGTTGTTGTACTCGGGCGTGCACAACAGCAGGCCGTCGGCGGCGGCGATGCGATCCTTCAGCGCGGCGACAGCTGCAGGAATGCCGTCGCTCGCTTCGAGGTCGCCGTCGTAGAGCGGGATGTCCCGGATGCTGCCGATCTCGATCGTCGTCCCGGCTGGTATCAGTTCAGTCGCGGCGCGCAACAGGGAAGTATTGAAGGACTGACGGCGCAGGCTGCCGGAAAGGCCGATGATCGTGGTCATGAGGCGAGTCTCGAAGAAGTGGGGCTCGCCGATTCTGTGCGGTGCGGACAGGGTCGGCTAGTGCGGGAATGCCGGGCTCTTCTGTAGGTCAGGCTTGTAGGTCAGGCTTTAGCCTGACTCCCTAAAGAAAGGCCGGCTGAAGCCGGCCCCACAGGCAGAATGGGCCCCACTGAGAGGTCTAGGATCCCTTCGCCAGCGCCGCCTCGATCGCCTTCGTGAGTTCCGGGCTGTCCGGTGTCACCTTGCTGCCGAAGTGCGCAATCACCTTGCCGTCGCGGCCGACCAGGTATTTGTTGAAGTTCCAGCCCGGCTCCGCACCGGTCTTCGCGGCCAGTCCCTTGAACAGCGGATTCGCGTCCGGCCCCTTGACGGAAGAACGGCTGAACATCGGGAAGGTCACGCCGAAATTCTGTTTGCAGAATTTCGCGATCTCGCCTTCGTCCTCGAATTCCTGGTTGTTGAAGTCGCCCGACGGGAAGCCGAGCACGACCAGGCCCTTGCCTTCGTAAGTCTTGTAGAGCTTTTCGAGCCCTTCGTACTGCGGTGTGAAGCCGCAATGACTGGCGACGTTCGTTACCAGCAGCACCTTGCCGCCGTAGGTCTGGCAGATGTTCTCGGCCGGTCCGAGCAGTCGGCGCTGGCTGGCGTCGATGTCGGACTTGGGGCAGTCGATGGCATGCGCGCTCAGGCCGAACAGCGAAAGTGCGATCAGTGCGGTGAATCTCATGCGCAGGTCCTCCGGTCAGAAGCTGGGTTTGAAGCTCGCGGGCGGGTACTGCCTGCAGCCTTTGGCGCCGAGCGTAGCGTATTCCTTCGGGTCGAATTGCGCGTTTGTGCTGAAGGCGAGCGCATAGGCTTCGCAGTGCAACCGCTGGTCCGCGAACCGGTCGGCCAGCATGCGTTCCTTGACGCTGGTGGCCGTGACTTCCTCGTTCATCATGCGGATGCCGCCGCCTTCCTGCGTGTCGAGGATCAGCGTCTTCGGTTCGCCGGCAGCATTTTTCCAGGCACTCCATTCGACTTCGTTGCCATCGCGGCCCTTGCCGGGCGAGCCCGCGTACGCGAACTGTGCCCAGTACGACATCATGCTTTTCGACAGGGCATCGCGTGCCGCGTGGCGTTCCGGCGGATACATCGCGTCGGGCGGCAGGAAACCGATGTTCCAGTCGCCGAACACGAAGGCGATCTCGGTCGAGTGCGCCGCGCCCACCGCAACCGACAGGTCGATGTCGCCGAGCTTGCCGCCTTCATCCCAGTCGAAACGATAGGCGAACACCGCCGGCTCGATCGGACTCATGGCGCGCGCCAGCGAATCGACGCCGGTGTACTTCCACTGCAGGCTCGGATAGTTCGCGAACTTCACGTAGTCGTCGGGCGATTTCTTCAGCACCTCCTGCCAGCGCGGCAGGCGATACATGTAGATGCGGCGCTCGTCGCGATTGGTGCCGAGGATGACCGGCACGCGGTTGTAGTCGCCCGAGGCGAACAGCTCGATCACCGGACGCGTCGGATACACCGTGCCGTCGGCGATCTTCTGGGTCGAGGGATAGTTGCGCGCGCCTTCGGGGTTGTAGAGCTTGAGGAAGCCGGCGACGGACTGCGCATGCAGCAGTTCCGCGATCTGCGCGTCGGTCATGGTCGTCTGCAGTTTCTTCGCTGCCGCACGATCGGTCGCCTTGCCGTCGCGCACCAGAATCTTGTTGACGATCTCGCGGCTGCTGAAAGCCGTGCCGGGTTCGGCGTCGTCGCTGTAGTTGACCGCGCTCGCGACGCTCATCGTGCGCAGGCCGCCGCTTTCGACGATGGCCTTGTGGAAGAGGCCTTTCGCCTGCGGCGAGATCATGAGGCTCAGCACATTGAAGCCGCCCGCCGACTCGCCAAAGATCGTGACATTGTTCGGGTCGCCGCCGAACGTCGCGATGTTCTTCTGCACCCATTGCAGCGCGAGCTGCTGATCGAGATCCGCCCAGTTGCCGGAGCGCGCCGGGCCTTCGGCCACATTGGCCAGCAGGGCGGGATGACGGAACCAGCCGAGCGAACCGAGCCGGTAGTTGACGGTCACGACGACGACATCGTGCGTCTGTGCGAGCGTCGAGCCGTTGTAGTCGGCGGCGTAGCCGCTGTTGTTGCCGCCGCCGAAGATCCAGAACATCACGGGCAGCGGCTTCGTCGCATTCGCCGGCGCGTACACGCTCAGATACAGGCAATCCTCATCGCCGACGATGCCGTCGCCGTCGCTGTCAGCCACGCCTTGCGTGAGCGGCGAGACGAATTGCGGACAGACGTGCTCGTCGCGATCCGCGGCGAACACGCCTTGCCAGGGATCGATCGGCTGCGGCGCCTGCCAGCGGCGTTCGCCCACCGGCGGCTTCGCATACGGGATGCCGAGCCAGGCGCGACTGCCGTTCGGCTGTTCGACGCCGCGCAGTTCGCCTGCATCGATTTTTCTGACCAGCGGATCGGCCGCAACCGGTTCGGGCGCGGGTTGTTTCGAACAGCCGTGGAGCATCAGGGCGACGATCGCGAATGCGATCGGGTGGCGGCAATGCATGTGAAATCCCCCGGAAACGCGTTGTCTTTGTAACGTCGAGGTATAGCGCTTCCGGATGCAGGTGTCCCCGCTCTTGTCGTTTCTTGTAGAGGTCGTTCAACCCGATGGGCATTCTCCTCTTCTGCTTCAGCCAGCCTTCATCACGATGCAATCGACCCCGTCGAGCGCCATGTGAATGACGAGGCCGAGCCCGATCAATCGCGTCCGGCGCGACACGGTCAGCAGTCCGTAGACGACGATCGCCGGCCACCGGTGCAGTGGATGAAAGCCGATGCTGCAGCGGTTCGGATCGTAAAGAGGCTCGGCGAGCAGATGATCCAGATCGACGATCATGGTCGCCAGCATGATCAGACAGGCGCGGCGCCATTGCTGGCGAAAGAACAGCCAGGCGATCAGGCCGGGCACCGCAGCGTGCAGGAGAAGATGTGCAATCGAACGCGCAGACATGCGCGGACTGTCGCAGGTCCTGCGCCGCCTGTCGCGACGAATCCTTGTCGGCCACGGCCGGCCGGTCTCGGGATCGATGCGGTCGTATCGAGTACGCGTTTCATGGGATGGTCACGGACCGCGGTCCGGGTTCAGACTCGGGCCATCTCACCTGCGGGGAGTGCGCGATGAAATCCATGCATCTGTGGACTGGAGTCCTGGCTGTGTCGTTCGCGGTCGCTGCGCTCGCGCATCACGGCTGGAGCGGCTATGACACCACCCTGGTCAAGCTGAGCGGGACGATCGAGGCGTCGAGCTACGCCAATCCGCACGGTACGGCGACATTGAAGACGGACGACGCCACATGGAAGGTGATTCTCGCGCCGCCCGGGCGGATGGAGAGTCGCGGTCTGTCGAAGGAGATGCTAGTCGCGGGCGCGTCGGCGCAGGTCGAAGGCTACGTGCATCTCGAGGACAAGAGCGAAATGCGCGCGGAGCGCATCACTGTCGGCGGCAAGACGGTCGAGCTGCGTTAGACGCCGATCCCTTCTTCTGTAGGTCAGGCTTCAGCCTGACATTCTCCGGCCGGCTGAAGCCGGCCCCACAGGAAGAGCTCAGAAGAAAATCAGGTACACCAGCCCGAGGATCAGCGCCCACTTCACCAGGTAGTACGCCGGCTTGTTCCATTTCTTCAGCCGCACGCCGACGAGCCGGATCCTGTAGAGGTATTCGAAGACGTGATTGAGCACGCCGACGTGTTCGCCCGGCACGTTCTCGGTGGCGGCGGCCTTCACCATGCCGCGGCCGATCACGCGATTGACCCAGCGCAGCAAGGGATTCGACAGCGGCCGCTCGATGTCGCAGAAGAGAATGACGCGCGTGACGTCGGTGCGGTTCTCGGCGGTGTGGATGTACGTCTCATCGAACATCACCGCCTCGCCGTCCTTCCAGTAGTACTTCTCGCCATCGACGACGATGAAACACTCGGGCGAATTCGGCGTGACGAGTCCCAGGTGGTAACGCAGAGAGCCGGCGAACGGATCGCGATGTTCGCCGAGCCGCGAGCCCGGCGGCAGCACGGTGAACATCGCGGCATTGATCGACGGAATGCCGGCGAGCAGTTCGGCCGTCTTCGGACACAGCGCCGCAGCCGAGGGCAGGAAGTCGCCGTACCACTTCAGGTAGAAACGTTTCCAGCCGGTGCGAAAGAATGAATTGAAGCCGATGTCGTTGTGCTTCGCGGCAGCGCGGATGTAGCCCTCGTCGAAGAGCTTCAGCGCCTCCTCGCGGATCATCTGCCACTGCGCCGTGACGGGCGCGAGTTCCGGGAACTGCCTGATGTCGGCATACGGCTTCGCGCGTACCGCCGAGAACAGGTACATCAGCGTGTTGTACGGCGCCATCAGGTTGGCGTGATCGGCGAACAGGCGCGAGAACTTGTGATGCACCCGACCGCGGAGCTGTACGTAGGCGGCGGTCGACAGGAAGATCGCGATGAGGATGTTCCGGGCGGTCAAGAATCCATTCATGATGCCGGCATTCTACCGCCGGGCCCGCGGGTTGCGTCCAGATAGGCAGAATCATTACGACGCTTTCATCATGACGGCACTGCGCCGCAGACGAACGAATCGATCGAGAGCAATTCACGCGACCGCGACGCCATGCCCGATCGGTCACGTCGTCAGCGCGGGTGCGGGTCCGCTCGATGTTGCCGAATCGGCCTATGCCGCAGGCATTGCTCGAACAGGTACGGCGCGTCCGCAGTCCGCCAATCAAATGAGAAAAAAACAATGCTGGCCATCAACGACGACAAGACGCTACGACTGCTGGTGATCTTTGCGCTGGTCGCGGCGACCGCGTACCTGATGCTGTCGGTGCAGCAGCCGCAGCCGGTTCACGTGATCTTGAAGACTGCCCTGTGTCTGTTCCTGGCCGCGGCCGCATGGCGTGCGCAGCGGCCGTTGCTGGTGCTGGCATTGCTGTTCTCGGCGAGCGGCGACGCGCTGCTCGGTATCGACGCCGCGCTGCTGCCGCTCGGCGCGCTGCTGTTCATGGCGTCAGACAGCCTGATCGCCCTGTCGAAATTCCTGTGGAGTGCGCCGTGGGTCGGTCCGACGATCTGGATCACCTACGCCGCGGCGCAGTTGCTGATTGTCTGCGGGCTGCTGGCTTCCGGCGAACCGGCGACGGATCGAGCGTCGTAGCAGAGGGCTATTCGATTCGCGCGCGCCCCACGTCGATGCGCGCCAGCTTCGAGTAGTAACCGCTGGCCTCGAGCACGATGACGGCGGGATCGTCGCTGTCGTTGCGCCAGTACCAGCCGTGACGCCCCGTGAACGGCGCGACGAATGAACCCGAGCGGCCCTGATCGGTATCGCCCGTTTCGTAGCTGCGGAAGTAACCTTCCGGCCAGCTGCCTGCGGTGGGCTCGCCGTGGAATTCGAAATGCACCGGTCCGCCCTGCACGCTCCAGTGATAGAGCAGCGGTTCGCCCTTTTCCAACTGCGCCTTGTATTCGAGTTCCTCGCGCCCGTTCACGGCGATCTCGATGCGCGCGTTGCGCGGCTTGCGTTCGTGCGAGTGCGCGACGATCTCCTCGCCGCCGGCGCTGTTGACCTTGAGCTGACCCATGGTCTTGAGTCCGAGCAGTTGGCCGAGGCCCGTCGGATCCTTGCCGAACTCGGCAGGCAGCACCGCGACCAGCACGATGACGACCGCCGCGAGCAGCGACAGCGCCGTCGTCGCCAGCAGTTTGCGTTTCGATACGGCAGGAATCGCGGATGGTGCTTGCATGGGAGACTCAGCCGGCGAGGACGTAACTGCTGATCTGGAATCCCGCGAGCACGAAGCCCGCGGTCATCAGCAGCGCATTGGTGGCGTAGGCGTGACGCAGGAAGCTCGTGGTGCGACGCCAGTAGTTCATCGCGATCAGCACGGCGCCCAGCGCCAGGAACTGGCCGATCTCGACGCCGACGTTGAACGAGATCAGGTTGGTCACCAGTCCGTTCGCCGACAGGTTCAGTTCCTGCAGCTTGGTCGCGAGCCCCATGCCGTGAAACAGACCGAACACCAGCACCGCCAGGCGCGGCGCCGGTTCGAAGCCGAACAGCGTGCGGAAGCCATCGAGATTGTCGAAGGCCTTGTACGCGACCGACAGGCCGATGATGGCGTCGATGAGATACGCATTCACCTGCCAGTTCCACAGCACGCCCGCCAGCAACGTGGCGCTGTGACCGAGCGCGAACAGCGATACGTAGAGCGCGACGTGGCGCAGTCGATAAAGGAAGAACACCACGCCGACCAGGAACAGCAGATGGTCGTAGCCCGTCACCATGTGCTTGGCGCCGAGATAGATGAAGGGGCCGATCTGCGGCCCGGCATTGCCGGCGAGGAACTGCTGATCGCTTTCGCCGACGTTGTGCGCGCCCGCCAGCGTCGCGAACAGAAGGAATGTCGCGGCGAGCAGCGTACGCGCGAGCGGTTTCACTGCGACGGTCCGGCGGGAATCAGGTACAGCGCATGGCAATCCGTGCAGGTCTGGTACAGATCGCCGCCGGTCGCGAACAGCGCCTCGGTGTCCTTCGCTTCGATGGCTTCGAGCACGGTGCGTGCCGTGTCGGTCATGGCCCGCGACAGTTTCGTCCAGTCGTTCTGATCGCGCGCGCGTCCGGGGAGCATGAGCAGGTTCCCGGATTCCAGCACCGTGACGGCGTGACTGCGCAGGCGCGTCCACTCCTCATCCGTCGTGGGCGCGAAATCGCGCGTGCCTTCCGCCGTTTCTTCGGAACCGGTGGAGGCCCAGAGCGCGCGGGCACTCGGATCGATCATCCAGCCCATCAGTTCCTTGACGCTCGTGGTCGTATCGAACGATGTCTGCGACGCAGGCGGCGCGGGGGGTGCCGGCGAGTCACAGCCCAGTAACAGCAGGGTCAGGGCGGCCGGCAGCAGGATGCGCATGATCGTTCTTGTGATGACCAGAGGATGGCGCGGATTCTCCGCAAAGGATGTACGGGCTCGCAACGCCGGCGCGTCGGGAATTGTGGAGACTCGCTCGATCCGCCACGGCGGAGCGAGTTCCTGTACGCGCGGTCGCAGCTTCGGGCACAGTAGCGCCCGCGATTCCAAGGTTGTCGTTGCACATGCTGTTCACCCGGAAAGTCCGTTTCCTGTTGCTGGCCCTCGTCTGTCTGTTCGCTGTCGGCTGCCTGACCGTCACGGGATCGCGCGACTGGCGTTCCGCGAATCGCGGGCCGTCCGGCCTCGCGCCCGATCCGCTCGCAACGCCGGAAGCCGTGGTGCAGGTGTACTCCGCGCGCACCGTGAGCTGGAAGGGCTACTTCGGCGTCCATACCTGGATCGCTGCCAAGCGCAGCGATGCCGACAAATTCCTGATCTATGAAGTCATCGGCTATCGCCTGCGCCGCACCGGCAACGTGGTCGTCGTGCGCGACGACCGTCCCGCCGACGGCTACTGGTACGGCAATCGTCCCGAACTGCTGAGCGACGTGCGCGGCGCAGGCGTCGATGCGCTCATCGATCGCATCGAGGACGCGGTGCAACGCTATCCCTATCGCGACGCCTATCGTGTCTGGCCGGGACCGAACTCGAACACCTTCACGGCTTTCGTCGCGCGCGAAGTGCCGGAACTGCGCGTCGATCTGCCACCGACCGCGATTGGCAAGGATTACCTCGGCCTGAAGTCGGTGGGCGCAACGCCCAGCGGCACGGGCGGACAGGTGAATCTCTTCGGCGTGGCCGGCGTGCTGGTCGGCGTGGAAGAAGGCGTTGAAGTGAACCTGCTCGGTCTCACCTTCGGCGTCGATCCGCGCAGCCTGTCGCTCAAACTGCCGCTGATCGGACGCATCGGCCCCGGCGGCAATGCCGAGCCTGTGACATTGAGCCACGGCGCCGCCGCAGTTCCCGCGGTTGCCGACAACGCTACCTGACCCGCATAGTCCGGCGGATGCGTATTCCTCTGCCGACCTGGCTACGCGTGCCCGTCGCCACGGTGCTGTTGATCGCGAGCACGGTGCTGCACGTCACTCCGCTGTTCGTCATCGCCCTCATCAAGGCCTGCGTGCCGGTTCATGCGATTCGCGGCGTCTGCGATCGCGCCCTCATGGCGATTGCCGAAAGCTGGATCGGCTTCAACTCCGCGATGATCCGCACGCTGACGCGCCTGCGCTTCAGCGTCGAGATCGACGCGACCTTGCGCTACGACGGGCACTACCTCGTGCTCGCCAATCATCAAAGCTGGGTCGACATCCCGGTATTGCAGGCGATCTTCAATCGCCGTATTCCGCTGCTGCGGTTCTTCCTGAAGAGCCAGCTGTTCTGGGTGCCGCTGCTCGGGCTCGCATGGTGGGCGCTCGATTTCCCGTTCATGAAGCGCTATTCGAAGGAAACGCTCGCGAAGCATCCTGAACTCGCGGGCCGTGACATCGAAGCGACGCGACGCGCCTGCGAAAAATTCCGGCATATCCCCGTGTCGGTGATGAACTTCGTCGAAGGCACGCGCCTGACGCCGGCAAAGCATCGCCAGCAGGAGTCGCCGTTCCTGTATCTGCTGCGTCCGAAGGCGGGCGGCGTCGCATTCGTGATCAATGCGCTCGGCGATGCATTGCAGTCCGTCCTGGATGTGACGATCGTCTATCCGGAAGGTCGCAGCACCCTGAAGGATCTGTTCGCCGACCGCATTCCCGAAGTGCGTGTTCACATACGCGAGCTGCCGATTCCGGCTGCACTCGCAGTGGGCAGCTACGAGAACGATCCGGCGGTGCGCGAGCAGGCGCAGCAGTGGATCAATGAGCTGTGGTCCCAGAAGGACGCGCGCATTGCCGCGATGCGTGCGGACGGGCGGACAGGGCAGCGCGCGGGATAACGCCTCGGCGTGTCGATTTGCGTCGGGCTCGTTCGTCATGGCTCCCGAACCGGGTGATTGCCGCCCGGCCGGAACCGCAAATTTCCTGGAGAGATGCCATGAAGTCGTTCGCCATCCTGTTTCACGAAGATCCTTCCGTACTGACTCAGATGAGTCCGGGCCAGATGCAGGAGGTCGTCGCCCGCTACTCGACCTGGTTCAACACACTGCGAGCGACTGGCCGGGTCCAGATCAGCGCGAAGCTGAAGGACGATGGCGGCAAACACCTGCAGCGCCAGCGCGAACAGGTCGTCGCCAGCGACGGACCGTTCGCGGAAGCCAAGGATGTCGTCAGCGGCCTGTTCATCCTCGAGTCCGACAGTTACGAATCTGCCAGAGCGACGCTGGCAGATTGTCCTCATTTCGATTTCGGCTGGATGGAGCTGCGCGAAATCGAATTCGTCAAATGAGATGCCGACGTGAGTGATGCTCACACCCTGCTGGCCGACCTGTTTCGTCGCGAGGCAGGTCGGCTGGTGGCGATGCTGACGCGACGCGTGGGTACGGCCCGGATCGACCTGGTCGAAGATGCGGTGCAGGACGCGTTGATTGCAGCGATGCGCACCTGGCCATTGCAGGGAATTCCGCGCAACCCGCCCGCCTGGCTTCATACGGCTGCTCGCAATGCGCTGACGGATCGGTTGCGCCGCGCGCGCTTCGAGGTGCCGACAGAAGTCGAGTCCAGTGCCGAGAAGGCGTCGGACACGAGTTTCCCGGGCGAGGAGGCACTGCAGGACGAATTGCTGAATCTCATCGCCTACTGCTGTCACCCGGCGTTGTCGGCGCCGGCACGCCTGTCACTGACTCTGCGGCTTGCCTGCGGCCTCGGCGTGGACGAAATCGCGGGCGCGCTGCTGGCGACGCCGCTATCCGTTGCCCAACGCATCGTGCGCGCCAAGCGCGAGCTGCGCGATCTCGCCGTGTCGTTCGAATTGCCGCCGGTGCGCGAAGTCGTCGAAGAGCGCCTGCCGACCATCCTGCAGGCCATCTATCTGTTGTTCGACGCCGGGTATCTCAGTACGCGTCACGAGCAGTGGTCGCGACCGATGTTGTGCATGGAAGCACTGCGTCTCGCCAGAATTCTCGCCGCGCATCCGACGACCAATGAGCCGCCGACACACGCGCTGGCTGCGTTGCTGTGCTTTGCGGCTGCCCGATTGCCCGCACGCATCGACAGAGACGGTCAGCCGATTCCGCTGGCTCGCCAGGATCGATCGAAATGGGACCGCGCGCTGATCGCCGAGGGCTTTCGCCATTTCGATGCAGCGATCGGCGGTGGCGCCCTCTCGCGCTATCACACCGGAGCCCCCCTCTCCCCGGCGCGTGGAGCAGCCGCTCCCCTCGCCGCGACCGACTTGAAAGCAAGACTCACTCACTACGATGCGCTCGATGAGTTGTATCCGAGCGCTGTCGTCAGCCTGAACCGCATCATTGCCCTGCGTTACGCGCAGGGAGCGCGAGCCGCCCTGGACGAATTCATCTCAAGCAGCTCGCTGCAAGACGTGCAGGACTCGCTGGTGTATCGCGCCACACTCGGCGAGTTGCATGCCGCTCTGGGCGACCATGAGAGTGCCGCCGTCGCCTATCGCGCGGCTGCCGACCTTGCAGGCAACGATGCGCTGGCGGAGTTGTTTCGTCAGAGGGCAGTCGCGGTTGTCGAGCGGTCCGACTGAAGAAGCCAACCGGCGGCGTAGTTGCGGGTTGATCGCAGATGGGTCGTCAGGCGATGCAGCCGAGTTGTGTAGCGCGTAATTGGGTCATGTCTGCTTCCGACCCAAAGCAGACATGGCTCGGTGCTAAACCGATCCGGACACTCGTCCGAGTGTCGCTCGCGGCGCCGCACGACTCCTTCGCAATCGTATGCGCCTTAGTCAGGCTGGCCTGACAGTCTCCACTCCGCCGGCCGCGGAAGGTTGCGTTGCGACGGAAACCAGCGCTTCGGGGAACTGGATCGTCGCTGCTCGGAATTTGCCGAGTATCTCGCCTCGAACTTCGTCGCTGACGCCAAGCACCGCACAACCGATCTCCCCGAGCTCCTCTCGTCGAGCCGCATCCGGGACACTGTTGACCCAGTGCCGATTTCGGGTCATTTCGACGATTGCGTTCACGGTCCTGACACCGTCTGGCAGGTAATCCTCGATGTCGCCAGCCCTAAGCGTGAATACATTCTCTATTGCGAGTCGATTCCGCTCGTTTACAAGAAGTGCGCGATCAGCATCAGTGAGGGTCGCTTTCAGCCGGACAAGGCGGGCGCTGAGATAATCGTAGAATTTCCGCAGCTCCTCCAAATTGCCGGATGTGACAGCGTTGCGCAGATTTCCAACCAGAGTGGATCGATCCATGCTCTTACCACCAGTCAATACATCCCACTGCTTGTCGTAGCTTTCTTCGAACAGAGCACCCACGCCGTTGGCGCCGATCTCATTGAGGTAATCCCGATCCGCGATCGTATATGTCGGTGTCTCAAGTCCTGCAAGCACGGTGCGGTAGTCGGAGAAATTACCCTTTCCCCCGACCTCGATCACTTCCACAGCGGAGCTATCACCCACAAGGCGCGCTAAGTAATCTAACAATGAACCGATCACCAATCTGTCACTGATTCCTTCTACGAGCACTACCTTGTCGGCAAAGAAAAGGCGCTCGTTGTTGTGACTATTGATCATTCGCACCAGGCTCGCCTTGTTTGGCAGGTTGACATCACGCAAGGCAACTCTTCGCGTACCGCCGGACGATCCACGGAAGACTCTCGTGATGCTGTCAATTGTTTCCGGCGTTACAAATGTTGGCGAGTGAGTCGACACGATGAATTGACTCTGCCTCTCGGGTGCGAGGTCCCGGAAAAGGCCCAGGAAGATCCGCTGCCATCTAGGGTGAAGAAGGAGCTCCGGCTCGTCGACAAGGACCAGACCGCCGCGAACGTTGAGCGCGAACAGGGCCAAGAGGAAATGCACGATTTCTCTCTCGCCGGAGCTAAACATGTCGGGAGTGATCTGCCTCCCGTTTTTCAGCAACGTGAACTGATATTGAAGTTCGTCAACATCAGAGCCGAAATCCCATCGGTAGCCCATTTGCCGCAGATAGCGAGAGAGGACTTGCACGTCCGTCATCGCTTCAAAAACTTCTGTAACTATCTTACCGCGCGACCTTGATGCCTCCCGGGATGCTTTTCGAAACAGCCTCACGAAGTGCTGCGCCCCCCACTGCATGAGGTTGACCGACTGTCCCGTCGCCGCGTTATAAGTCGTCCGCATCCCTTGGAAGTAACTCTGTTCGTTAAGTTGACCTGCCTGAACAGTGAAATTTCGCTCAGCAGCCCTTTCTGATGAAAAGAAAAACACTGGAGACGTAAGTTTCATGCCAGGAACGGCGGTTGCGACTCGGTGAAAAATGAAGAAGGTTCTCAAATATTCAAGAAACGCCCATGCCGGCTCGGTCTCGACCGGCTGTTGCAGAACGAGATCGTCGATTCGGTAGCTAAAGAATTCCGACGCTGCAATCTGGTCGACTCGCGTGAGCGGCGCGTAACTTTCATAACGTCGCTCCCAGTAGTCGAGTTGATCGTTCAAGGCCGCGAGGTTTGTGCCGATCGCGCGAATGTTGTCGATGTCTTGTTGTTCTGGAATCAGCTCGATGTAAATGCGTTGAGGTCCGTCTTCTCCGGAGTGCTTCGGGAACATTCTTCTCGTCAATCGATCGTTGTAGATATCGACGAGATCGATTCCCGTTCGGTTGTCGTCGTGATGGAAGTCGTACTGATGGATAAAGTACTTCGTGAGCGTGAGGGCGAGAATCTTCTGAAGATTCGTTTTGCCGCCACCGTTCGTTCCGATCAGGATATTCACCCCCTTGTCGAAGATGAACTCGGTCGACTCCTTGTAGGACGTTACATTCTCAATTCGGAGTTTTCTTATTTTCATTGCTTGATCTCCGGCATGCTGGGTGCTGAGACTATTAATGTCCTGCTAGTTCGCGGTGCTTGTTGCGGTGCTCGCGCTTTCGCCAGCTGATAGTGCACAAGACAATCTGATTTGAACCTCAAGGTTGCAGATCGGCTTTACGTATTTCGAGAGGGGATCTGCTCCTAACCGCGACCTTCACCAGGGCAGTCTCACTGAGCGCGCCGATCGTAATCTCTACTGTGTTCTTCGACGTGATCCGTGACGACGCTTTCGCGGTTCCGGCCCGGCACCGAAAATCGGTGGAGGGAATCGAAGGAAACGAGAATTTTTACTTTTTTCTCGATGATTACGATGCGGTCGCTGATGACGTACCGCGATTCGTACGCGGGCACCATAGTAGGCGGTGGGCCTATTCCTCTGCGTTCTGGGAGCCCTTGCCGCGAACCCGGTCGATCATTGATGCCGCCACAGCGGCCGGCGAAGCATCGTGGTGGGTGCGTCCAAATATTCTCAGGGGTTCACGCGCTAGGATCTCGATGGTGCGCTGAGCCATGAGGCTCATCGCTGAACCCGCCTGCTCGTCGTCAATGCTGGCCAAGTGTTGCATGTGATCCCGATATCCCTGAAACGCCTTGGATGTCGCCTCCTTGAATGCGTAGTCCTCTTGCACACGCACTGTATTGCCGTACTGAATCGCAGCGAACCAAGTCAACCAGACCAACGGGGCGGCGAGCGTGATGCGGTACAGGACGAACGACCAATATTCCCCTGGTGGCGGCTTCAGTGTCGACAGGTAGACAGCGAAACCCGCGAGTAAAAGAAGTGACACGACGAAGGCGCCCATCCAAACCCATTTCGTCGTCTCGAGATTGCCGCCCCTAGCCGCGAACGCGGCAGCTAGTCCTGCGCTGGCACCCTTCGGCAGTAGCGAGTCAATCAATTGTTGTTGATCCGCGCATTTCTTCTCTAGGCCCTCTGCTCTTGTTACCAAGGCGTCGAGCCGGTCTTTCAGCTTTACTCCGTCAGTTGCGAGTACCTTCAGGCCCTCAGCGTATTCTGCAACTTCGTTCGTCGACTCCTTCGCCTCTACCAATGCAGCCGCTGCTGCTGCTTTGCTGGTATCGATGTCTTCCAGCGCGGTAGCAGAGGCCTCCTGCTTCTTCTCGATGTCCGTGTGAATCGCATCGATAGTGTCTGCAACGTTGGTCGCTTCATCAAGCCGCTGAGCTTTCTGCGCTAGCTCGCCTTGAGCAGTATTGATGAGCGCCAGTGCTTGCGAAAGCTCTGCCGATAGGTCGCCGACCGTCGCCATTGCCTCATCCTTCTGAGAGAAGACGACCATCGTATGGATCGCGTTCAGCAGACTGAGAAGACTGCCCAGGAACGAGGGAAAGTGGTTGTATTGACCGGCTTCGAGCTGCTGAGCCGCTCCAGTCAGACCAGGAAGGGTGGTGGCTGCAACTGACCGAGCGACATGAAAGCCAGGCGCGAATCCATTTGGCGCGCGAACTCTGTTCAGCCAATGTGAAACGGTCTGAACCGCTTCGTCCACTTGCGCTAACGATGAGTTCGGCAAGTAAGGTTGCCAGCCGCTAGGATTCGCGGCTGCCGTCTCCAATGTCCGACCCCAGCTTTCGACAACACCAGCGACCTGCTCCCGAATAGCGTCCATGACTTCACCCGCAGCTTCTTGTTGTGGTCCGATGGTGTCTGAGTAGTCGCGCCCCGCGCAACCTTTTCCGCCTCAAGGCCCATATGAAGGAGCGCTGTCATAGGTCGCTAGTGCTGCGGGCCTGCTGTCAACAATCGGGGAAAGCCAGGTCTTCGGATCCGGCCTTTTTCGTCTGTCGATCGAATTCCTGTGGCGATAGGCTGCCAGGTGTCTTCAGCGGGTCCGTGCGAGGGCTGCGATTTCGCAGCGAAGGTGCCGCTCTCTCACGGGTCCTACGCGGCGTTCAATCGCTACATGAACTGCGCGCGGTGGAAGCCCCGCAGCGCGGCCCCACGATTGAGGCTACGAAGAGCCTTCGTAAGGATCAACCGCGAGCGACCGGCAAAGGGGACTGGTCTATTCCGCGACGCTGGCAGCTCACCGAGCCGCGCCATGCTCGCATGTCCGCTCCTGGCGTGCGCCGTGAAAGGCGGCGCTTTTCCAGTGGGTGCAAATCCCACCCGGCAACCG
>NZ_DAINNK010000040.1:0-48980 GCF_036735925.1 Povalibacter sp. | reverse complement strand
GGCGCTTGGCCTTCTCGATCACCATTTCCGCGACCTGCACGTGGCGCGTCGCCGGTTCATCGAAGGTCGACGACACGACTTCGCCGCGCACCGTGCGCGTCATTTCCGTCACTTCTTCCGGACGCTCGTCGATCAGCAGAACGATCAGATAGACATCGGGATGGTTCGAGGTGATCGAACTCGCGATGTTCTGCAGCAGCATCGTCTTGCCGGCCTTCGGCGGCGAAATGATCAGGCCGCGCTGGCCTTTGCCGATCGGGGCGACGAGATCGATGATGCGGGCCGTCAGGTCTTCGCTGGAACCGTTGCCGCGCTCCAGCTTGAAGCGCTTGGTCGGATGCAGCGGCGTCAGGTTCTCGAACAGGACCTTGTGCTTGGCGCCTTCGGGCGAATCGAAATTGATTTCGCCGACCTTCAGCAGCGCGAAGTAGCGCTCGCCATCCTTCGGCGGACGGATCAGGCCGGAGATCGAGTCGCCGGTGCGCAGATTGAAGCGGCGGATCTGGCTCGGGCTGACGTAAATGTCGTCCGGACCGGCGAGATAGGAGCTGTCGGCGGAACGCAGGAAGCCGAAGCCGTCCTGCAGGATTTCCAGCACGCCGTCGCCGTAGATGTCTTCGCCGCTGCGCGCATGCGCCTTGAGAATGGAGAAGATGATGTCCTGCTTGCGCGAACGGGCAAGATTCTCCAGCCCCATCTTCTGCGCGACTTCGACGAGTTCCGACACCGGCTTCAGCTTCAGCTGGGTCAGGTTCATCGACTGGCGCGAGGCCGCCAGTTCCGATGGCGAAATGATGCCTACGTCATCGGCGTCGAAATCATCGATCGGCAGATCGTCATGCTGCTGACGATGATTGCCGCGATTGCCGTCGTTGTTGCCGCCGCGGTTCTGACGACCGCCGCCCTTGTTGCCGCCACCACCGCCCTGACGGTTGCGGGCCTGATTGCCGAGATAGCCTCTCACAGTTTGCTTTCCAGGAATGCGGCCAGATCGGCTTTGCGCAGGGCTCCGACTTTCTGCCCCTCGACCTGACCGTTTTTGAAGAGAATGAGTGTCGGAATACCGCGGACGTTGAAGCGCTGTGGAGTCCGCGGGTTGTCGTCGATGTTGATCTTCGCGATCGTGACCTTGGATTTGTACTCGTCGGCGATCTCATCGAGCATCGGCGCAATCATCTTGCAGGGGCCGCACCATTCGGCCCAGAAATCCAGCAGCACGGGCTGGCCGGACTTGAGTACATCGTCTTCGAAGCTCGCGTCGGTGATGTGCTTGATCGTGTCGCTGCTCACCAGGAGGTCTCCTCAAATCGTTCGATCGATGGAAGATTCGTATGGGACTAAAGGAACGGAAAAAATCGTAAGTCGGCGGGATGGACCGTATTTAGTGACTTGCGCGTGCTCGGTCGGGCACAATGCTGGCGGTTAGGGTTCCGTGGACTGTTACGTAGCTGCGCGGTGCTCGTGCTCGAAAGCCAAGGTGTTGAGCGAGCCAACCCCGACGGGGGTCTTGTTCAACGAAGGAGTCGCTTGGTGCCGGTATTCCGGTCGGGGCGGGCGCGGATGAGTCCGCTGCGTTGGGCTTATTAGAACCGGGCCCATTTCAATTTGCAAGCCTCCGCTTGCCGCAATTCATGGCCGTAGCAACCGAGATTTTTCTTTCATTCACACACCCGGGACTACATCGAAATCAATGGCTGATTCACATCTCACCGAACTGTCCTTCTCCAGCCTGCATCTTCCCGAGACGCTGCAGAAAGGCCTCGCGGATGCGTCGTTCGAACGCTGTACGCCGATCCAGGCCCAGACATTGCCCCAGGCCCTCGCGGGCATGGATGTCGCCGGTCAGGCACAGACCGGCACGGGCAAGACCGCCGCGTTCCTGGTGGCGCTGTATGCGCGATTGATCCGCGAACCCATTCCGGCATCGCGCAGCCTGAATGCGCCACGCGCGCTGGTGGTCGCTCCGACCCGCGAACTCGCCGTGCAGATTCATGGCGATGCCGAAACACTGGGCTCGCATACGGGCCTGCGCCTGGGACTCGCCTTCGGCGGCGTCGATTACGAAAAGCAGAAGCATCACCTGGAACAGGGCGTCGACATTCTCATCGGCACGCCCGGCCGCATCATCGATTTCTTCAAACAGCGGGTGATCGACCTGCGCTGCGTGCAGGTGCTGGTGCTGGACGAAGCCGATCGCATGTTCGATCTCGGTTTCATCGCCGACATCCGCTACATCCTGCGCCGCCTCCCTGCCCCGGATCAGCGCCTGAACATGCTGTTCTCCGCGACGTTGTCGCAGCGCGTGCTCGAACTCGCCTATGAGCACATGAACGATCCGACGCTCGTACGCATCGAGCCGGACAAGATGACCGTGGATCGCATCCGTCAGGTGATCTACTACCCGTCGAACGACGAGAAGCCGCGGCTGCTGGTCGGGCTGCTCAAACACATGGATCCGCGGCGCAGCATGGTGTTCGTCAATACCCGTCGCGCCGCGGAAGACATCGAGGGACTGTTGCAAAGCAACGGCATCAATGCCGAAGCGATCTCCGGCGACGTGCCGCAACGCAAACGCCTGCGCATGCTGCGCGACTTCCACGAAGGCACGCTCGCCGTGCTCATCGGCACCGACGTCGCCTCGCGCGGCCTGCACATTCCCGATGTCAGCCACGTTTTCAACTACGACCTGCCGCAGGATCCCGAAGACTATGTGCACCGCATCGGCCGCACGGCACGCGCCGGCACCGATGGCGATGCCATCAGCTTCGGCTGCGAGGACTACGTGATCTCGCTGCCGGACATCGAGGCCTACATCGATCGCAAGATTCCGGTGGCTGCGGTGCCGCTGGAACTGTTGCCCGAGATTTCGATTCCCGCGCGCCGGCCGCGTCATTCCGGCCCGCACCGCGGCGGCGGCCGCCACGGTTCGAATGGCGGTCGATCGCACGGATCACGGCCGCCGCCGCGCCGTTCGCAGCCACGACCAGCGCAGGGCTCTTCCGATCAGCCGGCGACTGCCGCGCCGCAGGAAACAGGCCCGGCGGGTGATGCGCAAGGGAATGGCGCGAAACGCCGACGGCGTCGCCGACGCGGCAATCGCCCGGCCGGCGGTCAGCCCGACACGCCGACACCGACCAGCGAATGACGGACTCAGTCGAGTAAGTCGGCAACCCGCGGCACGGCCGGAAATTCAGTGACCTCGCGCCGGCCGCCGCCTGAGTCCGGATGAGTGATCGCATACACCTGGGCAATGCCATGCGCCCGCGCGGCGCGCAGCACGGCAAGACTGTCATCGACGAACAGGCTGCGCGACGGATCGAATCCCACTTCCGCCTGCGCCCGGCGCCAGAACTCGGCGGATTCCTTGGGCGCGCCGTAGTCGTGCGAACTGACGACGACATCGAAGTAGCGCGTCAGGCCGCTCTGTACATCCTTCACGCGCAAAGCGTCGCGATGGGCATTGGTCAATAGCGCCGTGCGCAATCGGCGACGACGCATCTCCGCCAGGAATCCTTCGGCGCCTGGCAGATACTCCACCCGCTCGCGGACCTCGTGCTTGAGCGCCGCGATGTCGAGGCCGAGATCGCGGCTCCAGAAATCCGTGCAGTACCAGTCGAGCGTGCCCTGCCGTGCGGCGAATCGCGGCGTCAGTGCCTGGCGCGCCGCCTCCAGCGTCAGCGCATGACGCTGCGCAAAACGTTCGGGCACGAGCTGCAGCCAGAAATAATTGTCAAATTGCAGATCCAGCAACGTGCCGTCCATGTCGAGCAGCACCGTATCGATCTGCGACCATCGCGGTCGTTGCGCAGGCTGAACGGGCAAAGAGGTCGGTACCGTGCTCATGGAAGCCGTATCATAGCGACGGCCTCTTCGTCCGGCGCTGCGGCGCCTTCTCCTTACGGAATCATCCCGAGCCTGCAATGTTTCTCAGCTGGACTGCGCTGGTTTTCGTCATTGCCGCCGCGGCGATCGCGTGGTTCTGGCAAGACAGCCTCGCTGCACGCGAACGCGCGAATGCGGCCGCCATCGACGCCTGCGAACGGCTGGGGCTGCAGTTCCTCGACGGCACCGTCGCATTCGCCCGCATCGGCTGGACCCGCAGCGACCGCGGCTGGCTCACCCTGCGCCGCACCTACGTATTCGACTACACGGCAACGAGCATCGAACGCCTGCAGGGATTCGTCGTCCTCAGCGGACAGCGGGTCGACACGGTCGGCTATGCGCCGGGCGAGTCCGCCCGTCGGGCAGTACTGCAAAGCGCAGCACCGCCGCCGGCCGCGGAGCCGAAGGAACTGCCCGGCAATGTGCTGCAGCTGGATCAGTGGCGCGCACAGCGCCGCCCGACTGCCCCGCCGAGTCGTGAGGATCGGGAAGATCGTGGCGACCAGCGCCATTGAGCTGCGCTGGTGGCTGTAATCTGCCGGGTTATATAAAGTACCGCCGCGATGAGCGAATCGGAAAACAACGTTGAAACCGAGACTTTCCGGCGTCTCGAACGACTGCGCGATCTGCGGATCGAGCATCGCGATCTCGACGATGTGATCAATCGCCTGCAGATGGATCTGTACGTGAACGAAGTGCAGCTGCGCCGCCTCAAGAAGCGCAAGCTCCTGCTGAAAGACCAGATCGCGCGGCTCGAAAGCCAGCTCATCCCCGATCTCAACGCCTGAATCCCTGAAGGCAAATGCAGGAACTGCTGCGCAACATCGGTGAGAGCCTCGAAGCCCTCCTGACTCCCAACTCGCTCCTGCAACTCGGCGCCATCGCCATCGCCGCATTGCTGGCATGGTGGTTCGGGCGGCAGGTCGTCAGCACCGACCGGGCCCGCGCCGCACTGACCCAGAGCGGTTTCCGCGCACGCGTCACCGAGATGTTCCTGATTGCCAGCCCGCATCTGGCAGCGCTGGTTCTCGTTGCTGCCTTCGGCGGCGTACTGCATGCATTGAAAGTCCGCAGCCACATCGTCGATCTCGCGATCACGCTGGCGGGCCTCTTGCTGCTGATCCGCGTCGCGGTGTACCTGGTGCGGCTGTCGCTGGGCAATCGCACCAAGGGCTGGGGCAACACGATCACGCTGGTGGTGTGGCTCGTACTCGCCCTGCATGTGCTCGGCTGGTTCGAGCCGCTGGTGCAGGCGCTCGACAGCGTCGGCATCAAGACCGACAAGTCGCGCATCACGCTCTGGTCGGTGATGAAGCTGCTGTTCACGGTCGGCATCTTCATCCTGGTCGCGGTGTGGATCGCGCGCTGGTTCGAACAGCGGCTGATGGCGATGCAGGGTCTCGCGCTCAGCATGCGCATCGGCATTGCAAAATTTTCGCAGGCGTTCCTGATCGGCCTGTCGATCCTGCTGGGCCTCAATGCAGCGGGACTGGATCTCACGACGCTGAACGTGCTCACCGGCGCGATCGGCGTCGGCCTCGGCTTCGGCCTGCAGGCCATCGTCGCCAACTTCATCAGCGGCTTCGTGCTGTTGATGGATCGTTCGATCAAGCCCGGCGACGTCATCAGCTTCACCGGCACGACGGGCACGAGCACCGAAGGCTTCGGCTGGGTGCAGGAACTGCGCGGCCGCTACGTCGTGGTCCGCGATCGCGACGGCGTCGAGACGCTGGTGCCGAATCAGCACCTGATCATCAATCCGGTCATCAACTGGAGCTACACCGATCCGCGCGTGCGCCTGAAGCTGCCGGTGCGCGTCAGCTACAAGGACGATCCCGAACTGGCGCTGTCGGTGCTGCTGCAGGCGGCGGACGGGCATTCGCGCATCCTGCGCGATCCGGGGCCGGTGGCGCGCATGATGGGGTTCAACGACTACGGCTTCGATCTCGAACTGCGCTTCTGGATTTCCGATCCGCAGGAAGGCGTGAACAATGTGCGCTCCGATGTGAACCGCGCGATCTGGCGCCTGTTCCGCTCGCATGGCATCACCATCCCCGTCGCGCAGCGCCAGGTCCTTCTGGAAATGCGCAAGCCGGAAGACCTGGATCCGATGTGAGCCCGGCTCCCTCGCTGCAACCGCCCGACGCGGCACTGGACATACGTTTCATCCGCGCTGGCGGACCGGGCGGCCAGAACGTCAACAAGGTCGCCAGCGCCGTGCAGCTGCGTTGCGATCTCAAGGCCTGGCCGCAATTGCCCGATCGCATCCGCGCACGACTGCGAACACTTGCCGGACGACGTCTGACGGACGAAGACGTCATCGTCATTTCCGCACAGCGTTTTCGTACTCAGGAACACAATCGTCGCGACGCCTTCGAGCGTCTCGACGAGTTGATCGCACGGGCGTCGATCGAGCCGAAGGTGCGACGGGCGACGAAGCCGACGCGCGCCTCGAAGGAACGACGGCTGGAAGGAAAGCAGCAGCGCAGCCAGGTGAAGAGCGCGCGCGGCAAAGTCAGGCAGTTCGATTGAGAAGAAGCGATGAGCTATGAGCTGCGAGCAGTGAGCCGGAAGGGCTCTGCTCTGGCTCACAGCGCAATCGCAATCCCCAGCCGCAGCTGCGAATCCAGCTTGTCGCGATAGTTCAGCAGGCTTTCGCCGTAGCCGCCGAAGTACTGCAGCATGAGCCATCCCTGCAGATCGCCGCGGCTCAGCTTCGACAGCGGATACGACAGGTTCAGTTCCGCGCTGCCGTAGTCGCTGCGGGTACCACGGCGCAGCGTGGCCCAGAAATCCAGGCCGCCGCGACTGCCGATGCCGATCAGCCAGTCGACGTAGCCGCGATAGTCCTTGAGGTCGGGATTCTCGTCTTCCGCGATGTAGTTGTGGATCAGCGGCGCGACGTACGCACGCAGGCCGTCGGGATCGCCGAAGCTCAGCGTGGGACGCGCATAGAACATGTTGTAGCTGCGCGAGTCGTCGCCCTCCTTGCCGTTCGACTCGTGACCGAATCCCGTCTCGACGCCGAAGCGCAGTTGGCCGTCCATGGCGCGCGCGAGATCGTAGTTCGCATAGAACAGGCGCGGCCGGTAGCTCGAATCGGTGAAGGGCTTCGACAGTTCGCCGAGATCCCACAGCGACGTCGTCGAGAACGACAGATACAGATCGTCGAGCCAGGGCAGGCGGCTCGCCAGCGGCCCATCGCCATCGAACAGCTGGTAGCGGAAGCTGATCTGGAACTTCGCATTCACCCCGCCATCGCCGCCGACGATGAAGAACACCGGTTCGTAGGTCGATACCGCAAGGGGCGGCGGCTTGTCGATCAGCCGGCTTGCCGTGGGCGTCGGTCGCTTCGAGTCTGCGACAGGCGCGGCGGCAGTTTGCGCGGCAGGCGCAGACTGGACCTGCAACAGCACGGGATTCGCCTCGATGCCGGTCGAGGTCAGCGTGACGAGACCTTCCGCCCCGGCAGGCAGCGATCCCTGCAATCGGACTTTCTGGAATCCGCGGGGAGCAATCGTCAGCGGTCCGGCGCGATCGGGGGTGAATTCGAGCGTCGTCACGGCGGCCGGCGTTTCGAGCCGGACGTGCAGGAGATCGGGCAGCGCCATCGTCAGCGTCGAGTCATCGTCGTTGGTGATGGTCATCACCAGTTCGAACGGCATGCCGGCCGTGGCGGTCGGGCTGCCGGCCGAGAGAACGGTTTCGGCGTGCGCTGCGGACGCAATCAGGGCCAGCAGGGCGAAAGTGAGGAAGGGACGCATGAAGTCGGCTCCGTGCTTCACGTCGACAGAAAATGGACCCCGCTGACGCGGGGACGACTCACGCGTGAGTCACCTGCAGAATACTGTTGCGGATCTGTTCGTGCAGCACCAGCTGCGCATCCAGGGCAACCACGTCGAGCACTTCGCTGAAGGTCAGCCGCCCTTCGCCATTCACGTCGATGACCTTGCGCGAACGCAGCAGGTCGATGAAGTTCTTGAACAGCACCTTGTCGAAGAACTCGGGCGAGTTCAGTTCATGCAGCAGCGACATGCGCTGCGCCATGAGCTGGCACTGCGACTCCAGCGCCTCCTGCGTGATGCGGCCGCTGCCGGACTTCAGCAGGATGGCGATGGCGAGGTAGTAGCGCTCGATGATCTGCACGGTGATCTGCGCCAGCACGGACAGCTGCACGGCTTCCGACGATCCGGTCGGCGGACGACGCCACTGAGTATTGTCTTCAAGCGCCTCGATCAGGCCGTGATTGGCGAGATCGTCCAGTACTTCGAGCACCGCAGCGTCGACTTCGGCCTCGGTCCAGCGCAGCGAGAGTTCGTCGCACACGTAAGGATAGATACGGCGCATCAGGCGCTGGATGTCCACGCTGCTCATGGTGCGGTTGTTCAGGAAGCAGCAGGCGATCAGCGACGGTAGCGCGATCAGGTGCAGCACGTTGTTGCGGAAGTAGGTCATGAGCACCGACGTCTCTTCCGTCATCTTCAGCACGTCGCCGAGCGGATGCTTGAGACGCTGCAGCACTTCCATGCGTTCGCCGTGCCGGATCATCGACGCGCCATCCATGTCCGTCACCCAGACGTGCGCCGAATACGGCGCCTGCCGCAACAGCGACGCATACATTTCAACCTGCCGCGCCAGGTCCGCTTCGAGCATCGACTGCTTCGGTGTCGCCAGCAGCGCCAGCGCGAGCAGATTGATCGGCGTCGCACAGGCCGCGCTGTTGATGTTCATCATGATGCTCGTCGCGAGATCGTCGACGGCCGCAGGCAGCCATGCAGGCCGATCGGTCTTTTCCGCCTGTCCCGCGACACGATCGGGCGCATGCTTCTGCAGGATGTCGTTGAGATGCACCGGCTCGCCGAAACTCACGTGGACCTTGCCGAAGCGCTTCCGCAAGGCCGGCAGGGTGCGCAGCATGCCGACCACCGATTCCTTCTGCTTCGGCTGCCCGGACAGTTCGCCGATGTAGGTCTTGCCCTCGACCAGCCGCTCGTAACCGAAATACACCGGCAGGAACACGATCGGCCGTTTCGGTTCGCGCAGATAACTGCGCAGGGTCATCGATAGCATGCCGGTCTTGGGCGGCAGCAGCCGGCCGGTGCGGCTGCGTCCGCCTTCGACGAAGTATTCGATGGAATGTCCGCGCGCCATCATGAGACCGAGGTATTTCATGAACACCATCGTGTAGAGCGTGTTGCCCTTGAAGCTGCGGCGCATGAAGAACGCGCCGCCGCGTCGCAGGAAGCGTCCCACCACCGGCATGTTGAGATTGATGCCCGCCGCGATGTGCGGCACCGCGTAGCCCTTGTAGTAGATGACGTAGGACAGCAGCAGGTAGTCGATGTGGCTGCGATGACACGGCACGTAGACGACTTCGTTGCCGTCGGCGATCTGCTGCAGCTGATTGAAGTTGTGCAGCTCGACGCCGTCGTAGAGACGGGTCCAGAACCAGGTCAGTCCGCGCGCCATGATGGCGACGAAGACGTGGGAATAGTTGGCCGCGATCTCCCCGGCGTAGTCGGTGGCCAGCTTCAGCGCCTCGCGCCGCGAAATCTTTTTCGAGCGCATTTCGTCGCTCATGGCGCGACGCACGGCGCCCGCTTTCAGCACCTGCGTGAGAATCGTGCGCTGATGCGAAAGATCAGGACCGATCGCTGCTGCGCGCTGGCGACTCAGCGCCGTGCGCAGGATGCGCGCGGCGCGGCGCACGGCACGCTGCGGTTCGACGCCGGCTTCGAGCAGCCCGCGCAGCGACACCGGCTCGCCGAACTGCACGAACAGATTCCGTCCGTTCACCACCACCGACAGCATGCGGCGAAAGCGACCGACGCGTCCCCAGGTTTCCGACAGCAGCAGGCGGAACCAGGAAGCCTCTTTGTCAGGCGCGCGGCCCCACAGGATGTTGACCGGCACCAGATCGACATCGAGCGACGCGTCGGCCGCGACGGCGGCGACGAGTTCGCGCAGCGTCTCGGGAATGCGCCGATCGATGCGGTTGCCCCAGAAACCGGCCGGACGTTCGAGAAAGAAGGCGGATTGCGACGGCAGCGGCGGCTTCAGCGACTGCATCGGATCGGGCAGGCCCTGCGCCTGCGCGACCTTTTCCAGCACCACCATGTCGGCGACGCTGCGCCGTTCGAGCGCATAGCAGAGCGGACGCGGATGATTCGCGTAGCGCTTGCGCAGATCCTCGGGCAACACATGCGGTCGCGCCCAGATGGAAATCGGCGTGCGCAGCAGCGCCAGGAAGAAGCGGTCCCAGCCAGACTGATCGGCCATCGGCGTCGCGGACGTGCGGAGTTACTGCCCTTCGGCAGCGTTGATCTGCTGGTCCGTCTGCTGCTTCTGCGCGTCGACCGTGTCCTGCACGCCGCGGGCCTTGTCCATGGTGCCGACCATGTCGCCGAACGCCGTGTCCTCCACCTTCGGCGGTTCCGGCGGCTCAGAACTGCTGCCGCAGCCCGCGAAGGAGCACGCGCAGAAGGCGATGAGAGCAAGCCGGTGCAGGTGAGTCATGACGCTGCCTTGCATGTCGTTGGTGCGGCGATAGTAGCGCATCGCCGGCCCGGCTAGCCGGACGCGAGCCGGCGCAGGAACAGATCGAACAGCTCGCAGACTTCGCCGAGATTCGCGGTGAGCCGGTGATCGGAATCGATCAGATGCAGCGTCGCGCGATATTGCTGCGCGAAGCGGATGCTGTTCTGTGCGGGAACGACGTCGTCGTTCCAGCCGTGCACGATGTCGATGGGACAGCGCCCCGGCACCGGTGTGTATTGCTCGAATCCGGGCATGAAGAACGCCGGCGCCATCAGGAACAGGCCGCGCGTCGGCACCTGCGAGGACACGGACGCCGCCACGTGACCGCCGAGACTGGAGCCGACGAGAATCAGCGGCCGCGCCCGTTCCTTCGCAAACTTCAGCAATTTTTCGACTCGTGCGGGCGCCTCCATGCCGCGATAGTCGAGCGACTCGACGTGCAGGCCGCGCGCTTCGGCCACCTTGGCCAGCGCCACGACTTTCGTCCCCCAGGGTTCGCCGTCGAGACCGTGCGAGAAGACGACGGTCTGCTTCGCTTCCTCATTCATCGAGACATTACTCATCCAGAATGCCTGCATCTCCGCGCTCGGAAGTCCCGGGCAGGCTGAAATCGTGGAGGCGTGGATCGGCGAGATGCGACGGCACGACGTTGCGCAGGCTGGAGAAGATCGACTCGGTGCGCCCCGGATAGCGCGCCTCCCATTCGTGCAGCATTTTCCTGATCTCGACCCGCTGCATGTTTTCCTGCGAGCCGCACAGCGAGCACGGAATCAGCGGGAACTGGCGCGCCTTCGCATAGCGTTCGATATCGGACTCCGCCACGTAGGCGAGCGGCCGGATGACGATGTGCCGGCCGTCTTCCGAACGCAGCTTCGGCGGCATGGTCTTGAGCTTGCCGCCGAAGAACATGTTCAGGAACAGCGTCTGCACGATGTCGTCGCGATGATGTCCGAGCGCGATCTTCGTGATGCCGTTCTCGGCGGCATAGCGATACAGCGCGCCGCGACGCAGGCGCGAACACAGCCCGCACATGGTCTTGCCTTCGGGAATGACGCGCTTGACGACGGAATACGTGTCCTGCTCGATGATGTGGAATGGCACGCCGAGCGCGGTGAGGTAGTCGGGCAGCACATGCGCCGGGAATCCCGGCTGTTTCTGATCGAGATTCACCGCCACCAGCTCGAACCGCACCGGCGCGCTGCGCTTCAACGACAGCAGGATGTCGAGCAGCGTGTACGAATCCTTGCCGCCGGACAGGCAGACCATCACCCGATCGCCGTCCTCGATCATCGCGAAATCTTCGATCGCGCGACCGACCTCGCCCCGCAGGCGGGCCTGCAGGCGGCGGAAGTTGTTGGAGGGTTCGGGGAGGGCGGACATGGTTTCAGGCTACAGGCGACGGGCTACAGGTCTTGGAGTTTCAGGGACAAGCACATCCGTTTGCAAAGCCCGCATCGCTCTGGCTGTAGCCTGTTACCTGTCGCCTGATATCTCACTCCTCCAGATACTTCCCCTCCGCATACCGCACCCACGCCGCCGCCGACAGCGGTTTGCCCGTGGCTCTCTGAATCAGCTCCGGCATGCTCACGCTGGCGCCGAGCCCGTGCACGTTCTGCTTGAGCCAGTCGAACAGGCCGGTGAACTGGCCCGCGGCAATTTCCTGGTCGAGTTCGGGACGCTCGGATCGCAGGCTCTCGTAGAGCTGGGCCGCAATCACGGCGCCGATGGCATAGGAAGGAAAGTAGCCGAAGGAACCGACGGCCCAGTGCACGTCCTGCAGGCAGCCTTCGGCATCGTTCGAGGGCCGCACGCCGAGACGATCTTCCATGCGGCTGTTCCAGGCGTCGGGCACGTCCTTCACGCGCAGTTCGCCCTTCAGGATCTCGGTTTCCAGTTCGTAGCGCAGCAGGATGTGGACCGGGTAGGTCACTTCGTCGGCATCGACCCGGATCAGGCTGCGTCGCACGCGGGTCAGCAGGCGATACAGGTTTTCGACTTCCCATTCGGGGCCGGAAACGCCGAACGACTTTTCCAGCAGCGGCTTCAGGTACTGCAGGAAGGGGCGGTTGCGGCAGATGAGCATTTCCAGCAGCAGCGACTGGCTTTCCTGCATCGCCATGCCGCGATCACGCCCCACCGGCTGGCCGCGCCACGCCTCCGGCAGACCCACGTCGTACATGGCGTGCCCGGTCTCGTGCAGCACACCCATCAGGCCCGTCAGCGGGTCGGTGGCGCTGAAGCGGGTCGTGATGCGGATGTCGCCCGGCACACCGCCGGTGAAGGGATGCTCGCTTTCGTCGAGGCGACCGCGATCGAACGGGAATCCCAGGGCCTTCATCAGTTCCGTGGCCAGGGCGCGCTGTTTCGAGGCGCCGAAGCGGCCAGTGATGTCCAGCGCCGGTCGACGTTCCTGGTGTTCGATGACTTCGTGAATGAGGCCAGGCAGGCGCCGCCCCAGCGCGGTGAAGATCGTGTCGATTTCTTCGCTGCGCAGCCCGGGACTGAATTCATCGGCGAGCGCATCGTAGGGATCCAGGTTCAGTGCCTTGCCGAGCAACGCGGCCTTGTCGCGCAGCAGGCCCACGACTTCCTCCAGATGCGGCGCGAAGATCGAGAAATCGCTTTTCTGCTTGGCTTCGAGCCATTTCACCTCGGCCCGGGAGGTCGCCTTGGCCAGGCGCGACACCAGCGTGCGCGGCGTGGCGATGGAGTGATCGCGTTCGCGGCGCATCTCCTGCAGGTTGGCGATCTGCCAGTCCTCCAGCATCTGGGCATTGGCATCGGCCCGCTCGATCAGGCGCGACACGCGCGGCGACACCAGCAGCGCATGGCTTTCGGTTTCGAGCGCCGCGAGCTGTTCGCCCCGCAGGTCCGAACTGCCGCGCGGCATCATGACGGCGGAATCCCAGCGCAGGATGCCGGCGGCACTGCGGAAGGCATGCAGGCGACGGAATTCCTGCTCGAGCTGCTGGTAGGGAGTCAGGGCCATGGGTCGGTCACTCGCAACGGGCCGCTGCCGCATCGACGAACGGAAGGTCCGGACGCATTCGGGCAATCGGCGGGAACGCGGCGATTCTAGCAAGCCGCATCGGCCTGGCCTGCTGCGGGATTTCTCCCGTATTCATTCAGTTATTTCTAATGATGGCGACCGTGCGCGGGCAATTTGCCTACCGCACATTTCAGAGAATTAATGTAACGAGGTGCGGAACCAGTCGCAGGCGAGTCAGTCTCAAGTGACGTCCTCCTGCGAGCGCCTTCGGGCGCTTTGGACACCCCCTGAGGCCGGCGACGTTGTCACCGGCCTTTTTTTATTCGGGCGTCTCAGGAGCCGGTGGGCGCCGGCTTGTCCTTGGACGGAGATGGCAACGCCTTGCCCCGCAGATGCTCGATCAGGCGGCTGACGTGTTCCGGCGACTGCGTACGCCGCGCGATCAGGGCGTAGACCGTCGGCACCACATACAACGTCAGCAGCAGCGAGAAGGCGACCCCGTAAACCACGACCGCGCCGATCGCCTGGCGACTTTCCGCCCCGGCACCGGTCGCGATCATCAGCGGCACCGCCCCGAACAGCGTACACAGGCTGGTCATCAGCACCGGCCGCAGACGGATGGCGGACGCCTCGATGATGGACTCGACGAACTCCATGCCCCGGTCCCGCAGCTGATTGGCGAACTCCACGATCAGGATGCCGTTCTTCGCCGCAAGGCCGATCAGCATGATGCAGCCGATCTGGCTGAACACGTTGATCGTGCCGTTCTGCACCCACAGGCCGATCAGCGCGCCGGTGATCGCCAGCGGCACGGTCACCATGATGATCAGGGGATGGCGGAAGCTCTCGAACTGCGCCGCCAGCACCAGGAACACGATGGTCAGCGACAGCAGGAACGTCACGTACAGCGCCGAACCGGACCGCTGGAACTCGCGCGACTCGCCGTCCCAGTTGACCTGTGCCTCCGGCGGCAGATCCTCGCGGACGATCTTTTCCATGTACTCCACGGCCTCGCCCAGCGAATAGCCCGGCGAGAGACTCGCCGAGATCGTCACCGCGCGCAGGCGGTCGAAGCGCTTGTAGTCGATCGGCCCGGCGGTCTCGGTCAGCTTCACCAGGTTCGACAACGGGATCATGGCGCCCGTGGTGAGCGAACGGACGTAGATGTTCTCCAGATCGCCCGGCGTGGCGCGATCGCTCTCGCGCGCCTGCAGGATGACGCGATATTCCTCGCCGCGCTCCAGGTAGGTCGTGACGATGCGCGAGCCCATCATGGTTTCGAGCGAACGGCCGACGGTTTCCAGCGAAACGCCCAGGTCGGCGGCGCGATTGCGATCGATGGCGACGTCGAGCTGCGGCTTGCGTTCGTAGTAGTCCGAGTCCAGGTTCACCAGGCCAGGATTCTCGGCGGCGCGCGCCAGGACGATGTCGCGCCATTTCGCCAGTTCTTCGTAGTTGGAGCCGCCCAGCACCAGTCGCACCGGCGAGCCGCCGCGCACGCCGAGACCGCCGGGCTGGGTAACGATCACGCGCGCGCCGGGAAAATCCGACACCTTGGCGCGCAGGCGCTGCACGATCTGTGTCGCGGACTCCGTACGCTCTTCCCACGGCGTCAGCGGCAGCACGACACGGCCGAGGTTCACGTCGCCGCCGCCGCCCCAGTTGCCGGAGCGCGTCAGGATGCGACGCGCATTGCCGCGGGTCACTTCATCCGCAACAACGGCCTCGACCTGCTTCAGATAGCGATCCAGATACGCGAGGCTCGATCCTTCCGGCGCCGTGATGATGATCTGGAGATTGGCGCGATCTTCCGTCGGCGCGTATTCCGTCGGCAGCACCTTGTAGAGCAGCACGCCGAGCACGATCGCACCCGCCGCCATGCCGAGACCGACCGCCGGCCGGCCGATCGTGGCGCGCAGCGACTGCTCGTATTTCGACGACAGCCAGTGGAAGAAGCGCTCGACCACCAGCGTAGTGCGGCTGCGCACCGCGCCCCGGGCGAAGAACTTCGAGGTCATCATCGGCACCAGCGTCAGCGAAATCAGCGCCGAGAAGGCAATCGCCGCCGCGATGGTGATGCCGAACTCGCCGAACAGGCGGCCGAGATTGCCGGGCAGATACGAGATCGGCAGGAACACGGCGATCAGCACCAGCGTGGTGGCGACGACGGCGAAGCCGATTTCGCGACTGCCGTCGACGGCGGCGAGCAAGGCGGGCTCGCCTTCCTCGATGCGTCGCATGATGTTTTCCAGCACGACGATCGCATCGTCGACGACCAGGCCGATGGCGAGCACCGCGCCGAGCAAGGTCAGCACGTTGATCGAGAAGCCCGCCATCACCATGACGATGGCCGCCGCGATGATCGACACCGGAATCGTGATGGCCGGAATCAGCGTCGCGCGCCAGGTGCCGAGGAATGCATAGATCACGACCAGCACGAGAATCAGCGCGACCACCAGCGCATGGATCACTTCGTTGATCGACGCATGCACGAACAGCGAATTGTCGACGTTGATCTCCATGCGGATGTCTTCGGGCAGCGTCGCGCGGATGCGGGCCATTTCCTCCTGCACGCCGCGCGTGACGTCGAGCACGTTCGCCGTCGAGGTCGGCACGATGGCGAAGCTGATGCCGGTGACGCCGTCGGAGCGCGAGATCGAGCGCAGGTCCTCGGCGTCGCGCTTCACTTCCGCGACCTCGCCCAGCCGCACGAACGAACCGTCGACGCCGCGCCCGATCACGAGCTGGCGGAAGTCTTCCTCGGTGTTGAAGCCGGTATCGGTGCGCAGCGAAAACTCGCGATTGACCGATTCGATGCGACCCGCCGGCAGCTGCAGGTTTTCGCGACGCAGCGCCGTTTCGACGTCCTGAACCGTCAGCGCGCGCCCCGCGAGCGCCTGGCGATTCAGCCAGATGCGCATCGCATAGCGCCGTTCGCCATTGATGCGTGCCATGGCCACGCCGTCGACGATCGAGAAGCGGTCGAGCAGGTAGCGATCGGCGTAGTCGTTGAGTTCGAGCACCGAACGCTTGTCGCTCGACAGGTCGATGTGCATGACCGGATCGGAGTTGGCGTCGACCTTGGTGATCTCGGGCGGATCGGCCTCGTCCGGCAGATTGCCCTGCACGCGCGAGACGCGATCACGCACGTCGTTGGCCGCGGATTCGATGTCGCGGCCCAGCCCGAACTCGATGGTGATGCGCGAGCGCTCTTCCGAACTCGACGACGTGATCTTCTCCACGCCTTCGAGTCCCGCGACCTGCGATTCGATGATCTGGGTGATCTTGGATTCGACGACTTCGGCGGTGGCGCCGCGATAGCTCGTCGCGACGCTGACGATCGGCGCGCTGATGTCGGGGTACTCGCGCACCGACAGGCGATTCGCCGCCATCAGGCCGATGATCGTGAGCAGCAGGCTCACGACCATCGCGAAGACGGGTCGGCGGACCGACAGTTCCGACAGGATCATGCGCGTTCCCGGCGCAGCACCGGCTCCAGCGCCGCGCCCTGCACGGCGGCGTCGGCGACCGGATTCACCGGAATGCCATCACGGACTTTCTGCGTGCCTTCGACGATCACGACGTCGCCGTCGCCGAGTCCGTCGATGATCTCCACCTCGCCCGGGCGACGGCGGCCCGTCTGCACCTGCGTGCGCACCGCCTTGCCGTCGCGCACGGCGAAGACGTACTTCTCGTTGCCTTCCGGAACCAGCGCCTGCTCGGGGATCAGCAGCGCCGGCGCCGCGGCGCGCATGAGACTCACCGTCATGAGCATGCCGGGCTTCAGCCGGCCATCGCGATTGTCGATGCGCGCCCGCACCAGCACGGCACGACTCACCGGATCGAGCCGGTTGTCGATGCCCGACACCGTGCCCTTGAACGTCACTCCCGCATACGCGGTCGTGCGGCTGTTGATCTGCAGCCCTTCCCTGATCTGCGCCAGGAACAGTTCGGGGACGGAGAAGTCGAGCTTGATGACGCTGGAATCGTCGAGGGTGGTGATGATCGTGCCGGGACTGACGAAACTGCCGACGCTGACGTTGCGCAGGCCGACGCGACCGGCGAAGGGCGCACGGATGATGGTGTCGTTGAGCTGCGAACGCGCGCCGGCAACACGCGCCTCGTTCATGCTCAGCGTTGCCTGCAACTGATCGAGCTGCGCTTCGGACAGCGCCCTGGTGGCGAACAGTTCGCGGCTGCGGTTGAACTGGCTGCGGCTGTCGCGCAGCGCGGCCTCCGCTTCGGCGAGACTGGCGCGCACCTGTTCGCTGTCGAATTCGACCAGGATGTCGCCCGCCTTGACGAACTGGCCTTCGCGGAAGGCGATCGCCGTGACGCGGTTGGACACCTTGGCAGTGACATCGACCGCTTCGTTGGCGCGTGCGGTGCCGATGGCTTCGATGTCCTGCGCGAATGGCACGTAGTTCACCGTTGCCGCAATGACGTTGACGGGCTTGCCGGCACCGGGTGCCTGACGTGCTGCGCTCGGTGCCTGCGGCCCGCCATTCGACTTCGCATACCAACCGATTCCCGCCACCGCGACGAGCAACGCCGCTCCAACCACTATGTTGCGCACACCTGGACCCATGTAACTGCAGACCGAATAGACCGTCGCTTCAGCTGGCCAAGACAAAGACTTGCGGATCCGCCGGACAGCAGGAGCCGTGGACTATGACCGACCGTCAGGAAACTTCAGTGGAGAAAGTTCAGTGAATCGGAACTCCGACCGGATGGCGTTCGATCAGTTCGACAACTGCCGAAAAGCCATTCCGCCGAAGTTGTAAAGAATCGTAAATTCAATGATATCGGCGCGATGGAGGACTGCGGATCAGGCAAACGCTCAATCCGTCGGGCGCACGACTCACTCTTGCTGTGGGGCCGGCTTCAGCCGGCCTTCTGAAGAAAGAGCCGAGATACGACTACGGCTCCGCATCCGAAGCATCCGGAATCCCTTCGAACAGCGGCGTGCTGAGATACCGCTCGCCGGTATCCGGCAGCATCGCGAGGATCACCGAATCATTCGGTGCGCGCTGCGCGACCTTGAGCGCGGCAGCAAACGTGGCGCCGGAAGAGATACCGCAGAAGATGCCTTCCTTCGCCGCCAGATTGCGCGACGCCTGGATGGCCTCGTCATCGGCCACCTGCAGGATCTCATCGGCGATCTCGCGATTGAGCACCTTCGGCACGAAGTCCGGCGTCCAGCCCTGGATCTTGTGGGGCTTGAACTCCGCGCCGGTGAGCAGCGAGGCGCTCGCCGGTTCGGCCACGATCACCTTCGTCGACGGCCGCGCCTTCTTGATCATTTCGCCGGCGCCGGTGAGCGTGCCGCCCGTGCCCCAGCCCGTAACCCAGAAATCCAGACGGCGACCGGCGAAGTCGCTGAGGATTTCGGGGCCGGTGGTGTTGCGGTGGTATTCCGGATTCGCCTGGTTTTCGAACTGGCTGGCGAGGAACCAGCCATGTTTCCCGGCCAGCTCCGCGGCCTTGCGGACCATGCCGGAACCGCGCTCCGCCGCCGGCGTCAGGATCACCTTCGCGCCCAGCATCCGCATGATCTTGCGGCGCTCGACCGAGAACGATTCCGCCATCACGGCCACGAACGGATAACCCTTCGCGGCGCACACCATCGCCAGCGCGATCCCGGTGTTGCCCGAGGTCGCCTCGACCACCGTCTGCCCCGGCTTCAGCACCCCGCGCCGTTCGGCATCTTCGATGATCGCGATCGCGAGGCGATCCTTCACCGACGACAGCGGGTTGAAGAACTCGCACTTCACGTACAGCGTGATGTTGGCCGGCGCCAGCCGGTTGATGCGAACGATGGGCGTGCGACCGATCGTGCCGAGAATGCTGTCGTAGATCATGGTGGTGACAAACCGGTGACGAAGCCGAGCCTCGGGGGGAGCCGGGAATTTACTCGCCGCAGCGCGTCAGGAACAGTGCCAGACGATATGGCGTCATAACTGACGGAAGAGATTCTTCCTGTGGGTCAGGCTTCAGCCTGACTTCTTCAGAAGGCCGGCTAAAGCCGGCCCCACAGGAAGAAGAGTCTCCTATCGAGCGTCGCGCTCGCGCAGCCACGACGCGATGCGTTCCGGCACCTCGCGCTGCGCGGCGCCGCTCACGTAGATGCCGATATGTCCGCCGGGGAACTGGTAGCTGCTGTAATCACGCGAGCCGACCAGTTTTTCGATCGGTTCGCTGGCCGACGGCGGCACCAGGTGATCGAACTGCGCATAGATATTGAGCAGCGGGGTCTGCATCGACTTGAGGTCAACCGCGCGGCCGCCGAGTTCCAGCGTGCCGTGCATGAGGCGGTTCTCCTTCACGAACCACTGCATGAACTCGCGGAACATGGCGCCGGGCTGATCGGGGCTGTCGAAGATCCACTTCTCCATGCGCAGGAAGTTCTCCAGCGCCTTCGGATCGTCGATCTGATCGAGCAGGTCGACGTACTTCTGGCTGGTGAGGCGGAACGGCTGCAGGCTGAGGAACAGCGCATTGAGCAGCTCGCCGGGCACGTTGCCCGTCGTGGCGACGAGCGCGTCGAGATCGACATGCTTCGTCCACTTGGCCAGCAGGTTTTCCGGCGTATGGAAATCCGCGGGGGTCACCATGGTCACCAGGTTGCGCAGCGAGTCGCCGTGCAATGCCGCGTAGCACAGGCTGATCGTGCCGCCCTGGCAGACACCGAGCAGGTTGACGCGATCGAAGCCGCTCGACTCGCGCACGAAATCGACGCAGCGCGCCAGGTAGCCGGAGACGTAGTCGTCGAACGTCAGGAAGCGATCGGCGCCATCCGGATAACCCCAGTCGATGAGATACACATCGACGCCCCGCTGCAGCAGGCCGCGGATCAATGAGCGGTCGGGCTGCAGGTCCATCATGTACGGGCGATTCACCAGCGCGTAGCAGATGACGAGCGGCACGCGCACGCGCGACTGCGCCGGCACGTCCTCGACGGCGCGGTAGCGATACAGCACCAGCTTGTCCTCGGCGTACACGGCGTCCTTCGCCGCGCTGCCGATCGCGACATCGCCCACCTGCGCCAGCACGGCGAGTCCATGCGTGAGGCGCTGCACGAAGTCGTCGGTGTCGCGCTTCACCTGGTCCTGGTCGAACTTGAGATCGATCATTGAGAAGGGCCTCTGTCGCGGCGCTTGCGCGGCTTCTTCGCGGCGGCAGCGGACTTGTCGCGCGCTTTCAGTTCGGCGACCTGCTGCTTGAGCACACGCAATTGCAGATGCACGGAGTTCAGTTCGGAACGGGTCGGCAGATCGAACTGGCGCAGGCCGTATTCGATGACGCGCTGGTGATGCGAACGCAGCCGCATGCTGGCGTTGCCGAGTTCGGCCTGCAGCTTTCCATACGCATCGCTGTGCGCGACTTTCGCGAACACCTGCTCGGCGCATTCCACCCACAGGTCGTACAGATCGCGATAGCCCGTGATCGGCTGATCGCTGGCCTGACGCTGGCGCACGCGTTCTTCGAGCAGGTTCAGCGCATCGCCCTGCACGCCGAGCAGCACGCCGCGCAGTTCCTGTTCGAGCCGCTGGCATTCGGCCTGGGTCGCAGCGAGTTCGCGCCAGGCTTCAGTGTGTTCGCGGGCGATGCCGATCGGCGGCAACCGGCCCAGCATGTCGGACAGGGCGCGCGACGCGCTTTGCTGGCTGACGTCGAGCGTGGTCCAGGCATTGCGCCAGACATCGAGCAGTTCTCCGCCCACCTTGAAGGAACCGAGCGGCAACGCCTCGCCCTCCTGGCGTTGCGCCAGACCCTGCAATCCGCCGAGCCAGGCGCGACCGATGTCGAGCCAGCGCGCGCCGAGATTGCGCACCTCTTCACTGCCGACGGTGCTGCGACCGGCCTGCTGGCGCAGCAGCTCGCGCTGCTGTTCGATCCAGGCAGCCGTCCACTGCGCGTCCTTCGATCCTGCATCCTCGTCCGCCATCGCTGAACTCGCTTCGCCGTTGTCTCGCAACCTGTCGCAAAAACTGTGTACAAACCGGCATTTGTGGCGCGACTGTGGCTCAGTCCCCACAACGCGCCGGGCTTGTTGCAGCGCCAAATTGCCGTCGCTACAGTAGCCCGCCTTCGCGATCGAACGCCGGTCGCGACATTGTCACAGAAATCCAGCGTGCGCCGGCAGGCTGATCCAAGCGAGAACTCGAGAAATCCCGCATGAGCGAACCACGCCTGATCAAGAAGTACGCGAACCGGCGCCTCTATGATGCGTCGCAAAGCCGGCACATCACGCTCGATGACATCCGCACCATGGTGGTCAGCGGCGAGCAGGTCAAAGTCATCGAGGACAAAACCCACGAAGACATCACCCGCCTGATCCTGCTGCAGGTGATCGCCGACCAGGAACAGTTCGGCCGTCCGATCCTGTCGACGACGCTGCTGGAATCGTTGATCCGCTTCTACGGCAATTCGCTGCAGGGATTCCTGAGCGCCTATCTGGAAAAGAGCGTCGAGACCTTCATGCGCCAGCAGGAAGTCGTGCAGACCCAGCTCAGCCGCATGATGACCAATGCGCCGATGGCGGCGATGTCGGAACTGACGCGCCAGAATCTGGAAATGTGGACGCGCATGCAGGAATCGATGCTGGCGGCGTTCTCGCCGCCGCGCGATGCCAGGAACAACGGCACCGACCCTGCCCCCGACGAAAAAAGCGGCACCGGCGACGACCGTCAGCGCTGACCGCCGCGCGGACGTGAGGCTGGCTCACGACGTTCGCGTACCTTCCTCCACAGATCTTCCCGTCGGCATGTCCCTACGCATCTGCTTCATCGCCTCCGAAGTCGCACCGCTCGCGAAAACCGGCGGCCTCGCCGACGTCGCCGGCGCGCTGCCGCGCTATCTGCACGAACACGGACACGACGTCCGCGTCTTCATGCCGCTGTATTCGAGCATCAGTCTCGGCTCGCTGAGCCCGCAGCCGGTGGCGAACGTCCAGGACGTCGAACTGCGGCTCGGCGCGCACCGCTATTCGTTCTCGCTGCTGGCCGCGACGCTGCCCGGCACGCAGACGCCGGTGATGCTGGTGCACTGTCCGGCGGCATTCGATCGTCCGACGATCTACACCCAGGGACCCGACGAACACCTGCGCTTCCTGGTCCTGCAGCGTGCGGCGCTGGAATCGTGCCAGCGCCTCGCCTTCGCGCCGCACGTCGTTCATTGCAACGACTGGCACACCGGCCTCGTGCCACTGATGCTCAAGAGCCTGTATGCGTGGGATCGCCTGTTCGAGCACTCGCGCACCGTCATGTCGATCCACAACATCGGCTACCAGGGCGTATTCGGCGTCGGTACCGCGCATGACATCGGCGGCGAGATCCGCCACCTGCTGGCGCCGGAAGACCTGGCGCGCGGCCAGATCAACTGGCTGCGCGAAGGCCTGCGGCACGCGCATCGCGTCAGCACCGTGAGTCCGACGTACGCGCGCGAGATTCTGTCGCCGATCGGCAGTCATGGTCTGGATTCGACGCTGCGTGCGCGCGGCGACGAGGTGGTCGGCATCCTCAACGGCGTCGACTACGACGAATGGAATCCCGCGACCGACCGCTATCTGAAGCATCGCTACACGCCGCAGGATCTCTCCGGCAAGGCCGCCACCAAGCGCGCGCTGCTCGACTGGCTGAACCTGGCCGTGCCGGAAACCACGCCTTTGCTCGGCATCGTCTCGCGCATGACGCCGCAGAAGGGCTTCGACCTGCTGTTCGATCCGCTGCCGGAGATCCTCGGCGGCCGCGACTGCGCGCTGGTCGCGCTCGGCAGCGGCGACTACGGCTACGAACAGTTCTTCGTCGACCTGCAGCGCCGCTTTCCCGATCGCGTCGTATTTCATCGCGGCTACAGCGAAGAACTCGCGCATCTCATCGAGGCGGCGAGCGACATCTTCCTCATGCCGTCGATGTACGAACCCTGCGGCCTCAACCAGATGTACAGCCTGAAGTACGGCACCGTCCCCGTCGTGCGCAAGACCGGCGGTCTCGCCGATTCCGTGCAGGCGTGGGATCCCGCGACGCGCCAGGGCACGGGCATCGTCTTCGACGATTTCGACGTGCCGGCCATGCGCTGGGCGCTGCACACGGCGCTCGATCTGTTCAAGGATCAGGATGCCTGGCGCCAGATGATCCGCAACGGCATGGCGCAGGACTTTTCCTGGGAAGTGCAGGGACGCGAGTACGAACGGCTGTACGCGGGCCTGCTGCCCTGACGACCGGATCGCGGCGCCGGACTTACAGCTTCGTCGCCAGATCCACGGTGCCGCTTTCCTGGAAGGGAATGGTGCGGATCATGCCGGAGGCGAGCATGACCTTGCCTTCGAAGACGTACTCCACCTGCTTCTTGCCGCCGAGACGCGTGAGCAGCCGACCGACGCTGCTGACGAAGTTGGTCCGCACCGTCATGTCGAATTCGGTTTCGCCGTTGGCGGGCACGGTGAAAGCGCGGCTGCTGGTGCCTTCGGCGAAGGAATCGCCCTGCAGGAACAGTTTGTATTCGATGCCCTTGATCGGCAGGTCGCGATCGTTCGGGTTCTGCACGTTGAGGTGCACGAGGAAGTTCTGGCTGAAGACGTCGCCCGAGGTCATCGACGCATTGATGATGGTCAGACGCGGGGTCTCGAGTTTGGGCGCCATGGCGCTGCAGGCCGTGATACCGGCCAGCAACAACAGGATGGACAGGCTGCGCAGCTTCTTCATGGCCGGATGCTTTCCCTTGAGGACGGTGCGCGCATTGTATGGCGAGGCTCCGCCCGGCTGGCGAGAGTTTCCATGCCGGAAATCGTGCCCTCCGTCGCGATGTGGCAACATCTGCGCCACTCCCCGGTTCTCGCAGATTCACCTGTCCGGTTGATCCGGGAATCGGGAGTGCACGCCGTGGACGCCACGGCCGGTCTCATGGATTGAGTCGCTCCCGGTCGAGCCACACAGCTTGCCGGGCATACACGTCAAGAAACATCAATCGCAGGAGACTTGCAGATGGTGGGCAATCGATTTCTTCGCAGCTGTATCAGAAATCTGTGTCTGTACGGCACGCTGGCGGTCGCGCTGCCGGCACCTGCAGCGGAAGAAGAGGCGAACGAAGTCACCACGGTGATCGTCACGGGTTCGCGCATCAGGGCGAACGATTTCGATGCGCCGACGCCCACGGTGTCCCTCACCGCCGAAACGCTGCAGCTGTCCGGGACGACGAACGTGACCGAGTTCCTGCGGACCCAGCCGGCACTGGTCGGTTCGAGGGATACCGACCAGACCACCGGCGACTTCATCGGCAGCAACGGCCTCAACCTGCTCGACCTGCGCAATCTGGGCACCGAACGCACGCTGGTGCTGGTGGATGGACGCCGCCACGTCGCGCAGCGGCCGGACAGCGCTTCCGTCGACATCAACACGATTCCCTCGGACCTGATCGAACGCATCGACATCGTGACGGGCGGCGTCTCGGCGGTGTACGGCGCCGACGCCGTCTCCGGCGTCGTCAACTTCGTGATGAAGAAGGACTTCGAGGGCCTGATCGGGCGCTTCCAGTACGGCGGCGCCGACGATGGCACGCCGACCGACTGGCATGCCTCCCTCACCGGCGGTTTCAATATTGCGGACGGACGCGGCAACCTCTCCGGCTCCGTGGAACACACCCGCGAAGGCCGGCTGCGCGCCTCGGACCGCAGTTATCTGCGCGGACTCGGCTACGTCACCATGGCGCGCAATCCGGATGACCTGGACGATGACCCGAACGTGCCGGACAACATCCCGATGAACGACATCCGGTATTTCGACAGCGCGCGCGCCGGCGCGATCGACGTCGATTTCGACGGCATGCCGGACCTGCTTCCCGACGGTTCGCCGTTCGATCCCGGCATCTACGTGCCTGCCATTTTCCAGCAGGGCGGTTCGGGCACCCTGCTGGCCGACTACATCGGCGACCTGCGCAGCAGGAACGAGACCACCATCGGCAGCCTGTTCCTGAACTATGAAATCGCCCCCGCGGCGAATTTCTTCGCCGAAGCCAAGTATGTGCGCGGCACTGCCGTCGGCTACGACCAGCCCACGTTCGACTTCTACCTCTACATTCCGGAAGACAATCCCTACATCGATCCCGCGGTGTCCGCGGTATCGCCGGACTTCCTGCTCAGCCGCGACAACTTCGACCTGGGCGTGCGCGGCGAAGACATCACGCGCGACACCGTGCGCGCGGTCGCCGGCCTGAACGGCGACTTCGCCGCCGACTATCGCTACGAAGTGTCCTACGTGTACGGCCGGACCGACATCGATACGATCGCGATCAACAACCGTTACAACGACCGCTTCCTGGCCGCCCTCGATGCCGTCATCGATCCGGCGACCGGCAATCCGACCTGTCGCTCCAACCTGGATCCGGCGGCGCTGCCGTTCCAGCCGTTCCAGAGTTTCGATTTCTCCGGCGATCTCTCCTTCACGCCGGGCCCGGGCAGCGGTTGCCGGCCGCTGAACCTCCTCGGCGAGGGCGTGGCGGATCCGGCGGCGATCGACTGGGTGATGCTGAACAGCCTGACGACGTCCAGACTCACCCAGAACGTCTTCAGCGCCTACGTCTCCGGTCCCGTGCCGGGCGTCTCATTGCCGGCCGGCCCGATCGACGCCGTGGCCGGCGTCGAATGGCGCCGCGAAACCAGCGAATCGACGCCGCCGCTCGAAGACCAGCGGGGGCTCACCTTCGGCAACGTGCTGTTGCCGAGCGATGGCGACTTCGATGTGAAGGAAGGCTTCGTCGAACTGCGCGCGCCTCTTCTCCAGGACGTGCCCTTCGCCGAACTGCTGCAGCTCTCGGGCGCCGTGCGCGCCTCCGACTATTCCACCGTCGGCAGCACGACCACATGGAACGGCGGCCTGCTGTGGGCGCCGGTGCGCGACGTTTCGTTCCGGGGCACGATCTCCGAATCGGTCCGCGCGCCGAACATCGGCGAGCTGTTCAGCCCGCAGAGCCAGACGTTCAGCCCCATCGATGATCCCTGCGATCCCAACTTCCTGAACAACGGCACGTCGTATCGCGCAGCGAACTGCGCCCAGACCCTGACCGCGCTCGGCATCGATCCGGCCGCCTACAGCGATCCGAACTCCGCGTCGATCGCCGGCCTGCTGCAGGGCAATGCCGGACTCAGCGAAGAAACATCGCGCAGCTACACCTTCGGCGTGGTGCTGCGTCCGCGTTTCGCGCCGGGTCTGGCGCTGTCCGTGGACTACTACGACATCAACATCGAGCAGGCGATCAGCACGGCCAGCGCCCAGTCGCTCGCCGACAGCTGCGTCGATCAGCCGACCCTCGACAACGTGTTCTGCGATGCCTTGACGCGCGATCCGACCGACGGCGGCATCGACTCGTTCCTGGTCCAGCCGGAAAACGTGGCGGCGTTCCGCACGCGCGGCATCGACTACAACCTGAGCTATCTGCTGGATCCATCGCGGTTCGGCGTGGACAGGGACATCGGCACGTTCCAGCTGAGCCTGATCGGCAATCGCCTCGATCGCCTGACGACCATTCCCACCCCGGGCGCCGAGCAGGTGAACGAACGCACCACGGCCTATGCGCCGAAGTGGCAGAACGCGTTCGATCTGACGTGGATGTACGCGAACGTCAAGGTCAACTACGGGTTCACCTATTTCAGCAAGACCTCGCGCTACACCCTGCTGACGGTGGAGGGCGATCCGGACAATGCCTCACCGGACAACCTCTACTACGACGCGCTCGAGCAGCACGATCTGTCGGTGTCGGTCGGCTTCAAGGACAACTACGAGCTGTATGCGGGCGGCCGCAATCTCACGGACGAAAAGCCCGACTACTCCATCAACTATCCGATCAGCGCCGTGGGCCGGTATTTCTACGGCGGCTTCCGGATGTCCTTCGGCGCATCCCGCTGAAAATCGGGAACGGCGCGCTGACCACCCGTCAGCGCGCCGTCATTTCGTCAGTCGCGACAGCATGTCGCGCGTCACCAGCGCCACGCCCTTCTCGCTCATGTAGAACCGTCGCGCGTCGTCTTCCGGATTCACGCCGATCTGCGTACCCGCAGGAACCACGCCCCCGGTATCGATGATGGCCCGCTTGATGACGCAGTTCGGGCCGACCCGCACGTCGGGGAACAGCACCGACCGCTCGATGTAGCTGCGCTCGTCGATGCGCACGTTCGAGAACATCAGCGACTGATTGACGTGCGCGCCCGACACGATGCAGCCGCCCGACACCATCGAATTCACGGCCATGCCGACGCGGCCGGCATCGTCGAGCACGAACTTCGCGGGCGGGTACTGACGCTGGTAGGTCCAGATGGGCCAGTGCTCGTCGTAGATGTTGAGTTCGGGATTGACGTGCACCAGTTCCATGTTGGCGTCGTAGAACGCATCGACGGTGCCGACGTCGCGCCAGTACTGCTGCACTCGCGTGTTCACGTCCTTGAACGGATAGGCGAACACCTTCAGGTTCTGCAGGGCGCCGGGAATGATGTTGCGGCCGAAGTCGTGCGCGGTGCCCGCCTTCTGCGCGTCCTCTTCCAGCAGGCGGTACAGCAGACTCGCCTTGAACACGTAGATGCCCATCGAGCCGAGCGAATAATCCTCGCGGCCCGGAATGCCTTCCGGATCGCGCGGCTTCTCGGCGAAGCGCGTGATGCGCATGTTTTCGTCGACGGTCATGACGCCGAAGCTGCTCGCCTGGTCGCGCGGCACTTCGACGACGCCGACGGTGATGTCGGCCTTCTTTTCCACGTGGGCGGCGAGCATCGGACCGTAGTCCATCTTGTAGATGTGGTCGCCCGCCAGCACCAGGATGTGTTTCGGGTGATGCAGCTTGATGATCTGCAGGTTCTGGTACAGCGCATCGGCCGTGCCGCGATACCACATGTCGCCGAGCTGCTGCTGCGCCGGAATGATCTCGACGAATTCGCCGAACTCGCCGCGCAGGTAGCTCCAGCCGCGCTGGATGTGCTGGATCAGCGAATGCGCTTTGTACTGCGTCAGCACCGAGATGCGGCGGATGCCGGAGTTGACGCAGTTGGAGAGCACGAAATCGACGATGCGGAATTTGCCGCCGAACGGCGTGGCCGGCTTGCAGCGGAAATCCGTGAGGTGTTTCAGGCGCTCGCCGCGCCCGCCCGCCATGATGACGGCGAGCGTGTTGCGCGTGAGGCGGCTGACATAGCGCCGGGCGGCGGCTTTCTGACTTTTCGTCTCGCGTTGACGGCCTGGAACACGCGCTGGCGGAGCGGTATCGGGCATGACGGGGCTTCTCTCACCATCCAACAGGGCAACGCCGCCCATGTTATCCGCCCGCGCACTGTTTCGTCGCTTGCCTCGCCAGCGGCCGTTCGGCATTGTGCCGGCCGGATCGGTTCCCTCCGCGACCCGCGGGGCGTCGCGCCGATCGTTTCGTTGCCCGACGCCGGTGTAGCCTGAATGCTGAATACCTTCCGTGAGCCCGTTGCCGAGATCGGCCGCATCACCCCACTCGGACATCCCGTCGTCTCCTCGGCCCGCGGGCGCATCGTCGACCGCCGGCATTGTTGGAGCGCGCCCCTATGCGCGCTCGCCTTGCTGGTCATGTGCAAGGTCCATGCACAAAGCACCCCGCCTGCGTCATCCGACGCAGGAAAGCCGACAGCCGTCGCCGACTGCCTGCCCGATGGATCCGGATATCTGCGCGCGCGCCTGAAAGGATCGATCGAACGGGAGCTGGATTGGGGCAATGCCGGCACCGGCTGCACTGGCGCTGTGCGGCCCACCGACGGCGGCATCCGCGTGCGCTTCACCCGCGCGCTGGATGAAACCACGCAGCTGGTGCTGGTTTTCGGCATCGCCAATCTGCATGAAGGCGCATCGGCCTCAGCATTGCCGGTCAATGTGACAGTCATTCGCGAGGGCAGCGGCGAGTTCTACAGCACGCAGGGCGACGGCAGGTGCACGCTCGACCGCATCACCCAGACGCCGCTCGTCGGCATCCCCAACCGCTCGCGCATCTACCGGATCGAGGCGCGCGGTTTCTGCACCGGCCCGGCCCGCGCACTCAACGGCAATGGCTCGATCCTCCTCTCGCGATTCGATTTCGCCGGCCGCGTCGATTTCGACGAAGCCGATGACACGGCCGACCCCGGTCACGACCAGGAACGCACGCCATGAGCGCTTTGCCGCAGGTAAGAATTTTCCTCACTGCACTCGCGCTGCTCTGCTTCGGTTGCGCCAGCGCCGATCCCGCCGGCAGCGACGCCCAGACCCTCGACCGGGACTTCGCGCGCTCGACCCTGCAGATCGCCGGCGCGGACGCGAAGCTGCACGCCTTCCGCGTCTGGGTGGCGGACAACGACACCCGTCGCGCGCGCGGCCTGATGTACGTGAAACAGATGGACGCGGACGCCGGCATGCTCTTCATCTATCCGCGCGCACAGCAGATCTCGATGTGGATGAAGAACACGGTGCTGCCGCTCGACATGCTGTTCGTCGCCGCCGATGGACGCGTGATCAAGGTCGCCGCGAACGCCACGCCGCAATCGCTGGAGACGATCGAGTCGGAGGGTCTCGCCCTCGGCGTCGTCGAACTTAATGCCGGAATCGCTGCGAAGCTCAACATCCGCGCCGGCTCGCAGATCATCCATCCCGCCTTCCTCAAACGCTGAACATCGAAGCGCACCCCGCCCTGTAGCGATCGAGCAACGGAACTGCTCGTGTAGTTTGCGTATTCACCCCTGTCCCTTTCACGGATAGCAATTCCACGCATAGCGGCTAACTTGCCGCTGTAGCAGACAGGCAACGATGCGCTTGCGCCAAAGTGCATCGATTCATCTTTTCTCAAGGAGCTGGGCGATGCGAACACGCATGAGACATGCAATGTTGATTACGGCGATGGGGCTGGCGTACGGCACGGTTCACGCCGCGGACGAAACAGGCAAGTGGTACATCAATCCGATGTACGGCTACACCTGGCTGGACAAGGCCCGCAACGTCGACGACGACGACAGCTGGGGTCTTGGCATCGGCAAGCACCTGAGCCAGCACTGGAGCCTCGAGCTCAACGGCTTCTTCGGCGCCGACGACTACAACAACGGCACCACCGGTCTCAGCCTCGAACAGAACGCCTATTCGCTCGATGCGTTGCTGGTCTTCGCACGCGAACGCGCGGTCTCTCCCTACATCACGTTCGGCGCGGGCTACATCGACAACGTGTTCAGCGGCGTCGACAACAATCTCGAAGGACCTCTCGCGCAGGCCGGTCTCGGCCTGATGATCGACGTCGGCGAAAACGCGGCGAAGACGTTCGTGTTCCAGCTCCGCCCCGAAGTGAAGGTCCGCTACGACTGGGCCGACTCGCCCAATCACGACGACTTCCACGACTACATCGCGAATCTCGGCTTTGCATTCAACTTCGGTCCGGCGCCGTATGTGCCGCCGCCTCCGGCGCCGCCCGCACCGCCGCCGCCGCCCCCACCGCCTCCGCCGCCGGCTGATTCGGATGGCGACGGCGTACTCGATCCGCAGGATCAATGTCCCGGAACGCCGCGCGGTGTCGTGGTCGATTCGGTTGGCTGCCCGCGCAAAGGCTCCGTGACGCTGCACGGCGTGAACTTCGAGAACGACTCGGCAACGCTGATGGCGACGTCGCGGCCGATCCTCGATGAAGTCGCTGCGGACCTGAAAGCGCATCCGCGACTCAAGGTCGAACTGGAGGGCCACACCGACAGCGTGGGCTCGGCCCAGTACAACCTCGGCCTGTCGCAGCGTCGCGCGGATTCAGTACGCGACTACCTCATCGCTCAGGGAGTGAGCGCCTCGCAACTCACGGCCAAGGGCTACGGCGAAAGCAAGCCGATCGCCACGAACGACACCCCGGGAGGTCGCGCCGGCAACCGCCGCGTCGTGATGTCGGTGACGGACAATCCCGGAGACGTCGAGGTCAAGGGCGAGGAGAAGTTCTTCTGATCGACTGACTGCTGTTCGGCCAACTTGGAATACGGCGGATGCATGGGCATCCGCCGTTTTTTTTGCTGACTCAGAATCCGAAAGAGACCTTGCCGAACAGGACCCGGTCGCGCGGATCGTAGTATCGCGCGTCGTAGCCGATCTGGAAGTTGGCATCGGTCAGCGACAACGGCGGATCCTGGCCGAACAGGTTCAGAGCACCCCCCGTGATGTCGATCGAGTCCGTCACGGCCCAGGTTGTCTGCCAGTCCACCGTGAGGTAGTCATCGACACCCAGGCGGACGTCGGCCGTCAGGCCATTGAAGTTGCCGGCATCATCGATACCGTCGACCGTCGTCAGCTTGTCGCGATAACCGCTCTTGTAGTTGAAGGTCAGCGTGTTCGAGAAGTTGCCGATGTCCAGGCCGGTGATCAGGCGGCCGGTCCAGCGGAACGCCACTTCATCCAGCTCGAACGAGTAGTCGGCAATGTTCTCGTAGTACGCCCCGCCGTCTTCGAGCTGCGCCTTGCTCTTCATCATGTACGTCGCCGCCAGCTGGGCGCGGAACGTGCCGATGCCCGTCTCCCAGTTGCCGAGCGCATTGATGTCGATGCCGCTGTAGTACTCCTTGCCGGTATTGAGGTTGGTCTGGTTGTAGGCGACATAGGTCGTACCGGTACCGATGTCGAAGAATGTCGTCCATGCATCCGGATACTGGCCCGGATTGGCGAAAGCCTCGCCCTCGTCGATCTGACCAAAGGCGTCTTCGATTCCGATCCACCAGAAGTCGGCGCCGATCGAGAACGAGCGCATCGGCTCATAAACGAAACCCAGGCTCGCCTGGCGAGATTCCTCGGGCTTGAGGTCGGCATTGCCGCCGGCGAACACGTCGTACTGCGTCTGCGGTGGTTTGCACACTGCGTCCAGGCCACTGGCGATCGCCGCGAGTTCGGCGGAGCAGTCGTAGTTGCTCGCCGTCACGCCGTAGGACTGCAGAGAAGCCCGCAACTGCGGAACGGTCGGCGCATGAAAGCCGGTTCCGTAGGAGCCACGGATCAGGAAGCTCTGGTTCGGGGACACCTTGAAGCTCGCCTTGTAGTTGGTCGTGTCGCCGACGTCGTCGTAGTCGTCATAGCGAACGGCAGCCGTGAGCTCCAGCCAGTCCACCGGAGACACCGAGACTTCAGTGAAGGCACCGAACACCGTGCGATCGGCGTTGTACGGAACTTTCGCCGCCGCATCGCCGAAACGCTGATCGCCCGTGCCTGGACCGCCTGCGGCCGGTGTACCTGCCACCGGATCGTCCAGGTTGGCTTGTGCGAATTCGCTCGGCCTGGAACGGAACTTCTCCTTGTAGTAGCTGAGGCCGGCAGCGAACTGCACGGGATTGCCGTTGGGCAACGCGAACAGCTCTCTCGATGCGCGCGCCTCCGCGGTCTGCAGACGCGACACGCCGCCATCCCAGTAGCCCTTGTAGTTGATGGCATCCAGTGCCGCCTGGCCTTCGGGTGTCTGTCCGCCCGGGCCGGTGAACGGATCGATGAGTCCGCTGGCCAACGCGTTGTTGAAGGCAATCGCGCCGGGATAGCCTTCGATGTCGCCTTTCACGTCGCTCTGCGACTGCGTGAGGGCGAAGTTGTAATCCCAGCCGGCGAGCTGGCCTTCGATGCCGGCAGCGGCCTGATAGAAATCGATCGTGTCTTCGCTGATGCGCTGGCCGAGATCCGCGCCGCGATAGAACACGACCGAATCGTCCGTGAACATCGGCGTGCCGTCGTCTTCGGTGAGCGAAGCGAGATACTGATTGAACACGGGCGAGCCGGCGGTGACCAGCAGATTTCCAGGTACGGACGCGATCTTCGAAATCGATTCCGTCCTGGAATAGAGCGCATCGACGAACACATTGTGCGAGTCGCCCACCTTGAGATTGAACGAGCCGTTTGCCGTCTTGCGCTCGCGCTCCGGATAGAGCTGGATGTGGGGGACATAGTCGAAATAGCACGCACGATCGACGGGCGCCGAGCCTTCGGGGCATGTTCCGTTGGCCAGCAGGGCAGGACTGACCAGTTCTCCCGCATCCGTGGTTGCGTTGCCGGGAATATTGCTCGGCGAGCCGTTGAAGTACGTCCAGCGTTGGCCGCCATAGTTGAAGTTGACGATGGCCGAATCCGCGAAATCGCGGTCGACGGCCTTGAGCTCATCGCGCTTGTCCGCGGCAACCGTCACGAAGATGTTGTAGCCGTCCGACTCGTAATCGCCGAACCCGGCCGAGATGCTGGCTCCGCTTTCGCGTGCGCCATCGCTCGGTGCGTAGTAGTTCGCAGAGATGTCGCGATCCAGTGTGTTCTTCTTGGTGATGAAGTTGACGACGCCGGCCACGGCATCCGACCCGTACAGCGCCGAGGCACCATCCGTCAGTATCTCGACTCGTTCGATGGCGGCGATCGGGATCGCATTGAGATCCATCGCCGCAGCAAAACCGGTGAGCGTCTGGCCACCGAATTGAGCGAGGCGTCGGCCATTCAGCAGTACCAGCGTGCGGTTCTCGCCGACGTTGTGCAGCGATACGCCGGCGAAGCCGAAATTCGACGCGCCGATGGTCGAAGCTTCCGGCGTTGCTCCCTGCATCGAGGGCAACCGCTGAATCAGATCCACGACATTGGCGGCACCCGTCTTCTTGATGGCCTGCTCATCGAAGACCTGGACCGGCAATGAGGTCTCGCCCTGTACGCGACGTATCGCCGAACCAGTGACATAGACGGTCTCGATGGATTCGGATTCCGGAGTCTGCGCATGAAGCGGTTGCGCGAAGGCGGCTGCAGCGCTCGAAAACAAAACGCAGCGCACGGCGCGCGTCACTGAGTTGCTCGCCAACATCTGAAATACCCTCCTGCGAAATGGGGCGTGGATCGGAGGGCGGAACGACGCTGGATCAGGCTCCGCCACTCGCAGCAGTCGTTGCGGAATTCTTCGCAAAATGATTCCGGCAACGTCCTGATGTGGCGCGGAACGTACACCGTTGCAGCGGCGCGAAATGTGCCGGTGTTGAAAAGCAGCAAAAGAAAACGATCTGGGGGACGCTATTGCGTCAACGGTGCAATACGGGTCTTTGCTCGTCGCGACATGACAACGGATGAGGCGATCAGACGCTGCTTGCATACTGAACAGCCGCTGGAAGGCGGCTCGACGCAAGAAGGATCCTCGGGAGCACGCCGCGCGACTTGCCGGAGGACGCGCACTGTATTCAAGCAATCATTCAGATTCGGCGCCGCGGGCCATCGGAAGTGCGGATGGTGTCGCGGGTTCGGCGATGGGCACACAAAAAAGGCCGGCCCTTGCGGACCGGCCTCAGTGTCATTGCTGACTCTTCGCTTCGATCAGAACTTGTAGCTCAGCTCCATGTAGTAGAAGCGGCCAATCGGATCGTAGTCCGCGATATCGCGGCTCTGATTGCCTTCCGACTCGATGAACACCGGCTCCTCGTCGAACAGGTTGTTCACGCCGACGGACAGGCCCACGTCGGAGCCCAATGCCGAGAAGTCATAGCCCACACGAAAATCCCACGTCATGTAGCTATCGATCGGAGCGTACGGCTCGCCGAACGTCGCATCCTTCAGTGTCGGGATGTAGGAGGCGTTCAGACCTGCCGTCCAGGTGTCGTTGGTCCAGCCGAACTGCGCAAAGACGCGGTAGTCCGGGAACAGGCCATAGCTGTCGTGGTACACGCCCTTGAGGTCGATCACCGGTTCCGCAGCGGCCGGCTTCAGGTCGTAGCTAAACAGGAACGTGGAAATGATCTGGGCCGAGAACGTGCCCGCCGAGTTGGTGTCCCAGGCATACGCCACCTTCAGGTCGAGACCGTCCTGATCGATACCGGAGAGGTTGGTCAGAGGATTGGTCAACCAGACGGTGTCGCCGACCGCAGAGGAGATTTCGCCAGGCGCAGAAATGGGCGTGCCCGTACCGAAATACAGTTCGCCTGCCGCCGACACGCCACGACGGATCTGATCCGCATACAGCGAAGCAGGTCCAAGCGCCTCGACCGACTGCAGGATGATGGCGTCATCCAGATCGTCGACAATGTCTTCTTCCGAAATCGACCAGTAGTCGACAGTCACCTGCAGGCCATCGAGTGCGCCTTCAGGCCGCCAGTCGAGGCCGACCGACCAGTTCTTCGAAGTCGACGGATCGAGTTCCGTGTTGGAACCGCTCTGACCGCGATACTGAGTGGGTGTATCGACATCCTGCTGGCCGTCGCCATTGGCGTCCCGTGGCGTGCCATCTGGGTTGTAGCGCAGCAGCTGCTGGTTCGCAGTGAAGCCCTGGCCGGCAGGGCCGAACAACTCGAACAGCGTCGGTGCAGTAAACGACTCCGAGTACGTCGCGCGAACCGCGAAGGATTCGCCCAGCGGCTGCCACCGCACCGTGACCTTCGGCACGAACTCGCTCGAGGTCGTCGAGAACGTTTCATACCGGCCGGCGAGCGACAGGTCGAGGGCGTAGAAGCCAGGCAGGTTGAAGTCCGGCGAAAAGACCGGGATCAGTGCTTCGGCATAGTAGCCCTCGCGATCCTGCGATGCATCGAACGGAGCGGTCGGCGTGGCCTGGAGCCACAGACCCTCGCGCGAATTGCGATCGTTCGTAAACGACAGCGATTCCTTCATCGTCTGGGCGCCGACGGCCAGCTTCACTGCACCGGCAGGCAGCGAGAACAGGTCGCCGTAGACCTTGGCGTCGTACGTCGTCAGTCTCGACACGTAGTTCTCGAACGCCTCGCCCTGGAAGCTCTCCAGCACGCCAGGGGCCTGCTCGCGGGCAAACGGGTTGTAGCTGTTGTCGGCGACGGCCTCGAAATACGCGTTCGCGTCGATGAGACCCGGATTACGGTGGTCGCTCTCTGCCCGGTTGTAGTCGGCTGCGACTTCGTACTTCCACGAACCGGCGATGTCGCCGCGCAATCCGACTACACCGCGCCAGCCCAGCGTTTCCGTCTCGTACTGCCGCGGGAAGGCCTGGAAACGATTCGTGACGACGACGTCCTGGTTGAACGGGTTGTTGGGATTGTCCGCTTCGACCAACCCGCTGACGGGCTGCGCATTCAGCTGCGACCACGACTTCGTGTTCGAAACCAGCGCATCACCGAACACTTCGACGTAGTTGTTGACCGTGTGGCTGAAAGCCGCCATGGCGCTCGTGCGCTCGGACCCGATGATCATGGTGGGCTTGCTTGCGAGATCGAAATAGCCGGCGTTGGTCGCGAGCGGACCCGAATAGCCGGCAGCATCGTGCGAGGTGATCGGCAGGTTCAACGAACCATCCGGCGCATTCAGGCTCGGATCGAGGTAGTAGAAGACCTCGTCGGCATCGCTTTCCGGATCGTAGATCGAACCGGCAAAGCTGTTGGTTCGATAGATGCCACGGCCCCAGTCTCTGTCCGCCTGAAGCAGAGGATCGCTCTTCTTCCATTCGGCTGAGAACGTGATGCTCGTATCTTCGGAGTTGGTACCCGCGGTGAAATACGCGCTGCGTTCCTTGTAGTCGCCGTCCTTGTCGAAGCCGTAGCGGCCGCCTACCTGAACACCCTCGAAGTTGTCCTTCAGGATCATGTTCACCACGCCACCCACGGCATCGGCGCCGTAAGTCGCCGACGCGCCGTCTGCGAGGATTTCGACGCGGTCGACCGCGGACACCGGGATCATGCTCACGTCAGTGAAGTTGAACCCGCCCGATGCAGCGACCGGAGAGACCGCCGCACGGCGACCATTGATCAGCACCAGTGTGGAACGGTTGCGCAGCGAGATCATCGAGCCGCCATTCGTGGCTCCCGAATTGACGTTGCCATTGTCCGAACCCATGTTCAGACCACCGTAAAAGAACGGCACCGATTTCGTAAGAACGTCGAGCATGTCACCCGACACGCCGGTAGCAGCGATATCGTTCGAGGTCATGACCGTGACGGGCACGCCCGGGGCCTCGAGGTTCATCGGAATGAGCGAACCGGTGACGACGACTTCCTGAATGATTTCCTGATCGGCTGCGTTGGCCGGCATGGCAACAGCTGCTGCCGCACCAGTGAGTAGTGCGTACCGCACCGCCCGCTTGATTACCTTGCTCGTTGACATCAGAGACTCCTCCTGCGAGAGGGATATGCGTTTGTGTAGTGGACTGCCTCGGCAGTCCGCGATTCGTGCGTGGAGTTGTACGGAGGGTTGCTTCGATAGCAACACTCGCGCCCTTCTGCTCCATGCGTGGCGCCGAGCATACAACCGAAAGATTGGCGATTGGTAGTCAATTGCCTTTCTCTACAGCCGCAAAAATCAGAATTTTCAACGCTACTACGGGTTATCCCTGATCCTGTCTCGTTGTATACCGTGTCGTGGTAACAACAACACAAAAGAGTCGTCGCACCGGGCAAAGCAATACGTGCGCTTCTCTGCTGCGAACGCTCTGATGCGAGGCCGAACGCTTCGACGCACATCGCGGGCGGACTGGCTGTTCGTGATTGCTGCCGGCGCGATCCGCTCCGACAATGCACCGCATATGCTGTGCAGATACTCTCTGATCGTGGCATTGCTTCTGAGCCGCATCGCTGCGTCCCCTGCTGACGAAGTGGCCGATCCGGAGGACGCTCTCACGCAGGACACTCTGTTCGCCGCGCCGACCGAGTTCGATCGCGTCGGCCGTATCGTGGCGCCCGTAGTGATCAATGGTCGCGGTCCGTTCAACCTGCTCGTGGACACCGGCGCCAACAGCACGACTTTCTCGACCAGACTGGCTGACGAACTCGGCATCGACTATCGCAACGGTCGCAACATCATCGTGAACGGCGTGACCGGACGCGCGATGGTGCCGATGGCGCTGGTCGAGCATCTGCAGGCCGGTGCCTTGATCCTTCGAGATCAGGAGGTACCCATCGTCGATCCGCGCGTCATGGCAGACGCCGATGGAATCCTCGGCATCGCGGCACTGACCGACAAACAGCTCGTGGTGGATTTCCGTCGAAACCGTGTCTCGCTCGGCAATTCGCGACGGCTGCCCGGTTATCTGATGATCATCAAGGCGAGGCGCCTTCCTGCCGGGCTTCTGGTCGCACCGGCGCTGGTCGGCAGCGTTCGCACCCTCGCCATCATCGACACCGGCGCACAACGGACTCTGGGAAACCGTGCTCTGCAGGCAGCGTTGAGGGGATTGCGCCGGGCATCCGTTACCGTTCCGGTCCAGGGTGTCACTCCGGACATTGCGGAGGGCACGCAGACGCGGATCGAGAACATCGCGCTAGGGCAAGTTCTCGTGAACAACAGCCGCGTGACGTTCGGAGATTTCCATGTCTTCGACATCTGGGACCTGAACGACAAACCAGCGCTGATCCTCGGCATGGACGTGATCGGCCGGGTCGATGTATTCGTCATCGATTTTCGCCGGCAGGAAATCGGCTTCCGCAGTTGAGCCGCCATCGCAACGCAGCATCGGCCTCTTCGCAATATCCTGATACCTAAGCGCTGACGCACATACGATGCTCGGCACTGCCGGATCCTGCCGGCTTGTCGTGACCGCTCCGGGCATTCTTCGTGGCCAACACTCTCAGAGTCCTCGTTACCGGCGCCACCGGCGCGCAAGGCGGTTCCGTCGCCAGGCATCTGCTATCGACGGGTCGTTACAAGGTGCGGTGTCTGACGCGCAATCCCGATTCGAGCAGTGCCATGGCGCTGCGACAGGCCGGCGCCGAAGTCGTGCGCGGCGATCTGAACGAGCCGGTGTCACTGCGACCCGTGGTGCGCGACTGCGATGCCGCCTTCGGCGTCACCAACTACTGGGAACACGGCGAACGCGAGTTCACGCAGGGCTGCAACCTCGTGGATGCGATCCGTCACAGCAATGTGCAGCACACGATCCTGAGCACGTTGCCGCACACGCGGCTGCTCTCCGGCGGACGCCTCGAAGTGCCGCACTTCGACAGCAAGGCGCGCATGGAGGAATACGCGCGGGAAAAGGAGCTGCCCGCGACGTACCTGCACGTCGCGTTCTACTACGAGAACTTCCTCAGCTACTTCCCGCCGCGGCGCCAGCAGGACGGCACGTACGTCTTCGGTTTCCCGCAGGGCACGACGCCGCTGGCGGCGGTCGCGGCGGCCGACATCGGCGGCATCGTCGTGGCGATCCTCGGCGAGTCGTTCTGGTATCGCGACAAACTCGTCGGCGCCGTCGGCGACGACCAGCGCGCCGACGAATACGCGCAGATCATGGCGCAGACGCTGAACCGCAAGGTGGAGTACCGCTATATCGATCACGATACCTTCGCCGCGATGCCGTTCCCGGGCGCCGCCAAACTGGCGAACATGTTCGAGTTCAACCGGCTCTACATTCCGAATCGCAAGACCGACCTGGCCAAGTCGCGCGAACTCTTTCCCGAAATCCGCAGCTTCGATCGCTGGCTGCGCGGCAATACGGCGGCAATGCAGCGCGCGCTGGATTCGTGATCCGGCGTGGATCGGCTTCTTTCTGTAGGTCAGGCTTGTAGGTCAGGCTTTAGCCTGACTCCTTAGAGCCGGCTGAAGCCGGCCCCACAGGAGGAAGAGCGGATCACGCCACTTCCTTCTTCCACCGCTCCCCGAGGAATTCCCTGAGAATCCGTGCCGTGTGCGACTTGCTGCGGATGCGGATCACCTCCTCAGGCGATCCTTCGGCGACGATCTGTCCGCCGCCGTCGCCGCCTTCGGGTCCCATGTCGATGAGCCAGTCCGCTTCGGCCATGACATCGAGATTGTGTTCGATCACGACCACGGAGTTGCCCGCATCGACCAGTCGATGCAGCACGCGAATGAGTTTTTCGACGTCGGCCATGTGCAGACCCACGGTCGGCTCGTCGAGCAGGAACAAGGTTCCGGAGCGAGCAGCCCCCACCCTGCTCTCCCCCGCACGCGGGGGAGGGGAAGAGGCAGCAACCTTCGCCAGCTCCGTCACGAGCTTGATGCGTTGCGCTTCGCCGCCCGACAGCGTCGGGCTTTGCTGGCCCAGCGTGAGATAGCCGAGGCCGACGTCCTGCAGCAGGCGCAGTGCGTGATGGATGCGCGAATGCGCGGCGAAGAATTCGACCGCTTCGTCGACGCTCATCATGAGCACGTCGCCGATGCTCCGGCCCTTGTACTGGATGGCGAGCGTCTCGTGATTGAAGCGCCGGCCGCCGCAGCTGTCGCAGGTCACGCGCACGTCCGGCAGGAAGCTCATCTCGATGCGCTGCACACCCTGCCCTTCGCACGCCTCGCACCGCCCGCCCGACGTATTGAAGGAGAAACGTGTCGGTTCGTAGCCGCGCATGCGCGCTTCCGTGGTTTCGGCGAACAGCCTGCGGATCGCGTCCCAGAAACCGACGTAAGTTGCCGGACACGAACGCGGCGTCTTGCCGATCGGCGTCTGATCGACTTCGAGAATGCGTTCGATGGACTCCCAGCCTGCGATCTCTCTGCACCCCTGCCACTGCGGCGATTTGCGCCGGTCAGCCAGCGCAGCGCGCAGGTTGTCGTGCAGCACATCGCGCGCGAGCGTCGACTTGCCCGATCCCGACACACCGGTGACGACGACCAGCCGCCCCAGCGGCACGCGCACATTCTGTTTGTGCAGGTTGTGCAGCGAGGTCTGCTTGACGAGCAGCGAGGGCGTGCGGCCGTTCACGCCACGTCGCGGCGCGAGCGGATGCAGCAGCGGTTGCGACAGCAGCCGGCCGGTCACGGAGTGCGGCGAGCGTTCGAGTTCGGCTGCGGTGCCTGCTGCCACCACGCGTCCGCCGCGCGACCCGGCGCCGGGGCCGAGATCGACTACATAGTCGGCACGGCGGATCGTGTCTTCGTCGTGCTCGACGACCAGCAGCGAATTGCCCTTGTCCGCCAGCTTGTCGAGCGTGTCGAGCAGGATGTCGTTGTCGCGCGGATGTAGGCCGATGGTCGGTTCGTCGAGGATGTAGCACACGCCCTGCAGGTTCGAACCGAGCTGCGCCGCCAGGCGAATGCGCTGCGCCTCGCCGCCCGACAGCGTCGGCGCGGAACGTGAGAGCTGCAGATAGCCGAGTCCGACATCTTCCAGGAACGTGAGTCGCGAGCTGATCTCGGCGAGCACGTCGCGTGCGATCTCCTGTTCGCGCCCCTGCAACTTCAGCTGCTTGAACTGTCGGCGCAGATCAGCGACCGACAGGTCCGTCGCTGCGGTGATCGACTGGCCGCGAAACAGTACGTGACGCGCGACCGGATTCAGGCGTTGGCCGTTGCAGTCGCCGCAGACGTGTGACTCGCCTTCGTACCACTCGTTCCACACGGTTTCTTCGCCGCTCTGCTCCGCATCGAAGCCTTCCATCGCGATGCCGGTGCCGTAGCAGCCTTCGCACCAGCCGAGCTTGGAGTTGAAGGAGAACAGGCGCGGATCGAGTTCGGCAAAGCTGGTGCCGCACGACGGGCAGGCGCGCGTCGTCGAGAACAATTGCACGCGACTCGATGCGAGCACACCGACGACGCCCTTGCCATGTTCGAGCGCCACGCCCAGCGCCTCGCGCAGTTCCTTTTCCGTTTTCGCTGTCGCGGCAAGCGTCGCAACCGGCAGTTCGATGGAGTGCTCCTTGAAACGATCGAGCTTCGGCCACTTGCGCGTCGGCAGCAGTTCACCATCGACGCGCAGATGCTCGAAGCCCTTCTTTGCCGCCCACGCCGCCAGATCCTTGTAGATGCCCTTGCGCGCAATGACGAGCGGCGCCAGCACTGTGACCGTCGATCCCCTGTAGTCCTTGAGGATCTTCGCCGCGATCGCATCGAAACTCTGCGGTTCGATCGCCACCTCGCACGTCGGACAGAACTGCGTGCCGAGCTTCACGTAGAGCAGGCGCAGGAAGTGATAGACCTCGGTCAGGGTCGCGACCGTGCTCTTGCGTCCGCCGCGACTGGTGCGCTGTTCGATCGCGACCGTCGGCGGAATGCCGAAGATGGCATCGACGTCGGGACGCGACGCCGGCTGCACGAACTGGCGCGCATAGGCATTGAGCGATTCCAGGTAGCGGCGCTGTCCTTCGCCGAACACGATGTCGAAGGCCAGCGTCGACTTGCCCGACCCCGACACGCCCGTGACGACCGTGAAGCGGTTGCGCGGCAGCGTGACGTCGATGTTCTTGAGATTGTGTTCGCGCGCGCCGTGAACGCGGATGGCGGCGGAAGACGGCGACTGGCGACTGGCTGCTGGCGACTGGCCAGAATGGGAATAGAACGCGGCAGGCTCGGCGACGGCATCTTTCTGGCCAGTCGCCAGTAGCCAGTCGCCAGCCGCCTTCTCATACTCCCGCAGCGCCTTGCCGGTATGCGAGGTCGCATGCTGCTTCACGTCGGACGGCGCACCGACCACGACGACCTCGCCGCCCGCATCGCCGCCCTCGGGCCCCAGATCGATCAGCCAGTCGGAAGCGCCGATCACATCGAGGTTGTGTTCGATCACCAGTACGGTGTGTCCTGCCGCGATCAGCTGACGGAACGAACGCAGCAGCTTGGCGATGTCGTCGAAGTGCAGTCCGGTAGTCGGTTCGTCGAACAGGAACAGTGTGCCGCGGGGTGGGTCGCTGGCCGCTGGCGACTGGCGGCTGGCCGGAGAGCTGCGACCCTTCCGGCCAGCAGCCAGCCGCCAGTCGCCAGTCGCCTTCTCCGCCAGATGGCCTGCGAGTTTCAGCCGCTGCGCTTCGCCGCCCGACAGCGTCGGCACGGGCTGCCCGAGCTTCAGATAGTCGAGTCCGACGTCGGCCAGCGGCTGCAGCGTCGCCAGCACCTCGGGCTGATCGGCGAAGAATTCGACTGCTTCGTGCACCGTCATGTCGAGCACGTCGGCGATGCTCGGTGCGTTCTGTCCGCCGGCCCGCGCCAGTTTCACTTCGAGAATTTCGGCGCGGTAGCGGCGACCGCTGCAATCGGGGCAGCGCAGGTACACGTCGGAAAGGAATTGCATCTCGACGTGCTCGAAGCCGTTGCCGCCGCAGGTCGGGCAACGGCCGTTGCCCGAATTGAAGCTGAACGTACCGATCGTGTACTTGCGTTCCTTCGCCATCGGCGCAGCGGCGAACAGCTTGCGGATGGCATCGAAGGCGCCGACGTAGCTCGCAGGATTCGAGCGTGTCGTGCGACCGATCGGCGCCTGGTCGACCATGACCACTGCGCCGATGTGCTCTGCACCTTCGATGGCATCGACGCTGCCGGGCGCTTCGGTCGGTTTGCCGAAGTGCTTGCGCAGCGCGGGGTAGAGAATGTCCTGGATGAGTGTCGATTTGCCGGAGCCGGAGACGCCGGTGACGGCGACGAGACACTGCAGCGGGATCTCGACGTCGATGTGCTTGAGGTTGTGCTGGCGCGCGCCGCGGATGCGCAGCATTGAAGTGGAGCCGCGCTGCGCGCGCACCCCCACCCTGCCCTCCCCCGCAAGCGGAGGAGGGGAAGAAACAAGCGCATCGGCAATTCTTTTCCCTCCCCCGCTTGCGGGGGAGGGTAGGGTGGGGGCCTGCCTTTGACTCACTTCCCGCCGCCCCAGCAGATAGTCCGCCGTCAACGACTGCTGCGCCGAGCGCAGCTGCCCCGGCTTCCCATAGAACACGATCTCGCCGCCGCGCTCGCCCGGACCCGGGCCGACATCGAGCAACCGGTCCGCGGCCTGCATCACCTGCGGATCATGCTCGACCACGACGAGCGAATTGCCCGCCTCCTTCAGGCGCTGCATCACGCCGATGACGCGACCCATGTCGCGCGGATGCAGACCGATCGACGGCTCATCGAGCACGAACAGCGTGTTCACGAGCGAAGTGCCCAGCGCGGTCGTCAGATTGATGCGCTGGACTTCGCCGCCCGAGAGCGTGCGCGACTGACGGTCGAGCGTGAGATAGCCGAGGCCGACGTCCATGAGATAGCCGAGACGTCCGCGCACTTCGCGCAGCACCAGATCGGCGGCTTCATCGAGCGGCGCGGGCAACTGCAGCGAATCGAAGAAGGCCTTGCAGCGGTCGATCGGCAGCAGCATCAATTCATGAATGTTGAAGCCGTGGAAATGGGGACTGTCCCCATTTCCCATTTCCCGTCCGCCGAGGCGCCACAGCAATGCGTCGGGCTTGAGTCGCGCGCCATGGCACGTCTCGCAGGGCGTGTACGCGCGGTACTTCGACAGCAGCACGCGGATGTGCATCTTGTACGCCTTGGTTTCCAGCCACTGGAAAAAGCGGCGCACGCCGTACCAGACCTGCTTCGACCAGTTGCCTTCGCCCTCCAGCACCCAGTCGCGCTGTTCCTGTGTCAGCGATTTCCATGGCCTGTCGGTAGGGATGCTCCGCTTGCGCGCGAAACGCATCAGATCGTCCTGGCACTCGCGGTACGACTCCGTCTGCCATGGACGGATCGCGCCGCCTGCCAGTGTCTTGTTCTCGTCGGGAACGATGAGTCCGAAATCGATGCCGATGATGCGGCCGAAACCGCGACAGCTCTCGCAGGCGCCGAGCGGCGAGTTGAACGAGAACAGGCTCGGCACCGGTTCCTGGTAGTGGATGTCGCAGTCGGCGCAGTGCAGGTCGGCGGAGAAGCGCCAGGGGCGTGCTTCTTCAGGCACATGCACATTCACCCTTCCCTGCCCGACTCTCAGCGCCGCCTCCAGCGCCTCGCTCAAGCGCGCCGAATCCTCCGGATCGAAGCGCAGCCGGTCCTGGATCATTTCGAGCGTCACGCTGCTGCGCGTCATTGCCTGCTTCTTGCGTCCCTTCTTTTTCGCCGATGCCTCCACCGGCACTTCGCTTTCATGCCGCGCATGGACACGCGTGTAGCCCTGCTTCTCCAGCAGGCCGACGACTTCGGCTTCGGTGAAGTTGTGCGGTACTACCACCGGGAACGTCACGATGAAGCGCGCGTCCTGCAGGCCCTGCGCCGCCACGCGCGACGCGATCTCCTGCCGGATCGTTTCCGCCGAATCGCGCTTCACGTGCTTGCCGCAGCCGCGGCAGTACAACTGCGCGGCGCGCGCATAGAGCAGCTTCAGGTGATCGTTCAGCTCCGTCATCGTGCCGACCGTCGAACGCGAGGTGCGCACGGGATTGGTCTGATCGATGGCGATGGCCGGCGGGATGCCTTCGATCCGGTCGACCTGCGGCTTGTCCATGCGATCGAGGAACTGCCGCGCATACGGCGAGAACGTCTCGACGTAGCGCCGCTGGCCTTCCGCATACAGCGTGTCGAAGACCAGCGAGGACTTGCCCGACCCCGACACGCCGGTGACGACGATCAGCTCGTTCGTCGGCAGATCGACATCGAGATTCTTGAGATTGTTCTGGCGGGCGCCGCGAATGACGATGGAATGGGACATTGCCTGCGGACCTGACGTCGCTGGTGAGAAAAACAAGATCGGGGGATTGCCGACGTGCAGCCGGCTCGCGCGTCGATTGTAAGCCCGCTGTCAAGCGGCAGCCGGCTCGCAGCGCTATTCAATCGCGAAACACTGTCAGCGGATGGCAGGGTCTGTCAGGTTCTTCCTGGGGAGCGGCTTTCGGAATGGTCAGGCTGAAGCCTGACCCACAGGAAGAATTGCTTCCTCATCCTGTGGGGCTGGCTTCAACCGGCCTTCGGAAATTGTCAGGCTGAAGCCTGACCTACAGGAAGAATGCTTCCGGCTCCTGTGGGGCCGGCTTCAGCCGGCCTTCGGAAATTGTCAGGCTGTGACCGAAGGGAATCCCGCGGGAAAGCCTGACCCTTACCCATTCGCCACGAGCGGCGGCAACGGGCAATGCAGTGCGGCGCAGACGGTGCGCAGCAGTTCGGCCTCGGTCACGGCCAGACGCGCATCGTGACTGACGGTCCGCACCAGCCCTTCGATGAGCTGTTCCTTGCCGGCCGGGACGAGCTGGTCCAGACGACTCAGCGCCTGATCGAGCTGCAGTGGCCAGTTCGGCGCGACCGCGTAGGCCGGTCGCTCCCGCGGCAGCAGCTGATGAATCCCCGCCTCGTAGGCGCGGCGCGCCTCGATCTCGCTCTGATGTCCATGATGGGCAAGCACCGAGAACAGCACCTGCAGCTCATCGGTCACCGCGTTGAGCGCCAGACGCCCCGCCCGGCCGCGCGGATCCAGATCATCGCGCAGATGCACCTGCGCCAGTTTGCGCAGCACGTAGGTCTGCAGGGACATCGCGCCCTCCCGCTGCAGCATGCCGTTGAGACAGGCCATCAGCCGCATGCGCTCATCGCGCGTGAGCTGTCGCAGCGCCGGGAACGCATGCATCAGCACCGGCATGCGCTGCTGCGGCTGCAGCGCATCGACCTCGCCCTGCAGCGCCACCATCGCATCGGTCACCTCCGTGCCGAGCTGGCGCGCGATGAACGTGCGCTGGCGTTCGCGTACCGGCGGCTGCGCATCCAGCGCGAGCGCCAGGAACAATGCGCGCGCCGTCGCCGGATGCCGCCCGGCGACGGAGAGCGCCTCGGGCAGCGATTGCCGGATTTCCTGCGCCATTTCCATGTGCAGCGTGCCCGGATTGCCGACCAGATTCGCGACGGCGCCGGCCGCGGCCGGAATCGCGATCATCGATTCCAGCTTCTGTGCCGCCGAGATCGCCTCTTCCGCCGCCGATTCTTCGACGGCCTGCCGCTGAGCAGCGAGTCTGGCGCGCATCTCGGAGAACTCGTGCGGACTGAAGCGTGGATCGATGGCCTTGAGCCGCTCCTCGAGCGCCGGATGGGTCGCGAAGAATCGCGATACGCCCGGTGCGAACAGCATGTGCGCGACTTCCTCGGCCTCGGGATTGCCGATGCGCGAGCCGGCCTCGCCGGCGCCGATCTTCACCAGCGCGCCGCGCAGCCCCAGCGGATCGCGCGTGAACTGCACGGCCGACGCATCGGCCAGCGATTCGCGACTGCGCGAAACGGCCGCCTGGATCAGGCGCCCGAAGAACAGGCCGATGTAGCCGACCACCAGCACCACCGCAGCCGCGAGAAGAATGAAGGCCACGCCGCCGCCCTTCTTGCTGCCGCGGCCGCGCGGCGCGAACCGCAGCACCGTGCGCGCGATCAGCGCAATCACCAGCAGCCCGAAGATCAGGCCCATCAGGCGCACGTTCAGCCGCATGTCGCCGTTGAGGATGTGGCTGAACTCGTGCGCGATCACGCCCTGCAGTTCGGCGCGATTCAGGGTCGTGAGCGTGCCGTGCGTCACGGCAATCGCCGCATTGGCGGGATTGTGTCCCGCGGCGAAGGCGTTGATACCGGACTCCTGTTCCAGCAGATACACCTCGGGCATCGGTACGCCGGCGGCGATCGACATCTCCTCGACGACGTTGAGCAATCGCCGCTGCAACGGATCGGTCGTGTCGGGCGATACGCGCACTCCGCCCAGCGAGCGTGCGACGACACCGCCGCCGCCATTCAAGGTCACGGTCTTGTACAGACTCGACAGCCCGATGACGCCGACCACACTGAGCGTCGTCACGATCACGATGCCGGGATGCGCATGCAGCCACTGCGCATTGGGAAACGTCAGTCCCGCCGAACCTGGCTGCACCGACGCCAGCACCGTGAACAGCACGAAATCCACGGCAGCGACGACGATCACGATCGCAAGCACGAACAGCGCGACCAGCCGTCGCGACATGCGCCGTGCTTCGGTCTGACGTTGAAAGAAGTTCATGGGAGAAGAGGGTTCACACGGAGTTCACGGAGAACACGGAGGTCGGAATAAGAATTTTCCACGGGGGAGGAATGGGAACACGGGGAGCACGGGGACAAGAAAAAGATCTTTTCTGTTCCGAGCCCCGTGTTCCCCGTGTTCCCCGTGGAAAATTCTCTTCTTCCGACCTCCGTGCTCTCCGTGTGAAACATTCCGCTCAGCCGAAGCTGACCTTCGGCACCGCGCGCTTCTCGGCCGATTCGATTTCCAGCAGCTGTGCCGGCCAGAACGCGAACATGCCCGCGATGATGGTGTTGGGGAACACTTCGCGCGTGTTGTTGTAGCCCATCACTGCATCGTTGAACGCCTGGCGCGCGAACGCGACCTTGTTCTCGGTGCTGGTGAGCTCTTCGGAGAGCTGCATCATGTTCTGGTTCGCCTTGAGGTCCGGATAGGCCTCCGCCAGCGCGAACAGGCGGCCCAGCGCGCCGCTCAGCGCGTTCTCGGCGCCGGCCAGCTGCTGTACGGCGGCGGGATTGCCGGGATTCGCGGCAGCGCTCTTCAGGCCGCTCATCGCGGCATTGCGCGCGGTGATCACGGCTTCGAGCGTTTCGCGCTCGTGCTTCATGTAGCCCTTGGCGGTTTCGACCAGGTTCGGAATCAGGTCGTAGCGGCGCGTCAGCTGCACGTCGATCTGCGCGAATGCGTTCTTGTAGCCGTTGCGGGCCGTCACCAGCCGGTTGTAGATCGAGACGAAGAACAGCAGCACGCCCACGACGACGATCAGGATGACCCAACCCATGCGCAGAACCTCCCGTGAATTCCAGTGACGATGAATCTCAGCCTGCCAGCGCCGCAAGGATACCGGAGTCGCGTCGGGTCCCAAGGGCCTGCCGGTCAAAGACGCCGGACGTACCGGCCAACGGCTGTTGCGAACCGGTCGCCGGCTCCTCTTCCTGTGGGGCCGGCTTCAGCCGGCCTTCTGAAGAAGTCAGGCTGAAGCCTG
>NZ_DAINNK010000039.1:24834-50058 GCF_036735925.1 Povalibacter sp. | reverse complement strand
ATTATGCGTACTTATCAATACCGGCTCTGACCGTATCGAATCGCCGCCCCGAAACGCCTCTCCAGTCGCCGCTTCCTCCTCAAATGTATTTAAGTAATGACTCCGGATGCGCCGCCTTCACCGTTCGATACCAGCGGCATGCCGGATACAGCAGGATCAGCAATACAAAGGCGACGATGTAGGTTGTCTTCAGATCTCCGACGCCGCGCAGGCCGAAGTACGTCGCTGGAATCTCCATCACCAGGCGATGCACCAGATAGAAAAACATCGCCGTCTGCCCGAACACCAGGAACGGTCCGTTCGGTCGCACGCCGATTCGCGGTTCGATCGCTGCAAGGAACCACAGGCAGATGAACAGCAATCCCAGTTCGAGCGCGTAGTACGTCAGCGACGGCGGATACTTGCTGACGTGCAGCCATTGCTGCCATGAGCCATCCATGCGCGGCAGGAACATGTCGCCATAGCCCTGCGCGCCGCGGACGATGACGAACACTGCGAGTCCGATGATGCCGGCAACCAGCAGCAGATTCCGCGGACGCATCGTTCGCTTGCCGGCCTGATAGAGCAGCATGTAACGGCCAGTGGCCCAGCCCATCATCATGATGGCGAGCCATGGGATGAGCGGATACTTGTTCGAAACCAGGCCGCCGCCCGAGGTTGCAATGAAGAACGACACCAGCGGCGAGGCCGGGCCCGGCGGCTGCCAGAACCAGGCGGTCACGAACTCGCCCAGTACCATCCAGCCGATCGCAATGCCCAGCATCAGCGGCGTCGACAGCCGTCGCAACGGCGCCATGCAGATCATCGACAGGCCGATGGCCAGCAGTACGTTGAGACTGATGATGCCGGAGCCGAGCGACACCAGGGTCAGGTCCAGCAGCGCGATGATGAGGCCGCGCGTGATGATGGTCTTGTCGATTTCCCAGGCGCCCACGCCTTTCAGCACGCGCCGCTCGACGCTGACGGCCAGCGAAGCGCCCGCAAGGAAGATGAAAGTCGGGGCGCAGATGTGCGTGATCCAGCGCGTGAAGAATTCGGCTGCAGGCAACGCCATCGTCGTTGCGTCCGGATACATGGCCGAGTCCCTGGAGAGATGCGAGCCGTCGAAGGCCATCGAGGCGTGATCGATGGTCATCAGCACCATGACCAGGCCGCGCATCCAGTCGATGCACGCGATACGCCCCGATACGCGCGCGGCGCTGTCCGGTTGCGTGCCGGCGCCGATCGAGGTCGTGGTCGTTGCGTTCGCCTGCATATCGATTTTCCCGGCGCGTCGATTCAATACGCGTTCAGTCCCCTGCCCCTGAAAATTTCCACCGCTCGCGTGATCTGTTCCGGCGAAGGCGCGGGAACGCCCGCGAGGGCGTAACGCAGCTTCAGCCGCTCCCACTTGTACTGCCCCATCTGATGAAACGGCAGCACATCGACGCGCTGCACGTTGCCGAGGCCGGCGGCGAAGCCCGCAATGCCGTCGATATCGTCAGCGTCGTCGGTCAGTCCCGGTACGAGAACGAAACGCACCCAGATGGGCTTGCCGCGATCGGCGAGTCGCCGGGCGAATGCAAGCGTCGGTTCGATCTCGCGGCCGGTCAGCGAACGATGCTTCTCGTCGCCCCATGTCTTGATGCCCAGCATGACGAGGTCGATGTCCTGCAGTTCGGCATCGCTCAGCCGCTCGCCGAGAAATCCGTTGGTCTCGATCGTCGTATGAATGTCCATGGCTTTTGCTGCCGCCAGGAGCTTGACGATGAATCGATCCTGCAGGAGCGGCTCACCGCCGCTGAACGTCACGCCGCCGGCCATGCGCTTCAGCCCGTGGCGGTACTTGCCCAGTTGCTCTATCGCGCGGGAAACGGCGACCGGAATGCCGTTGCGCAATGTCCAGGTATCCGGGTTGTGGCAGTACTGACAACGCCACATGCATCCCGTCGTCCACGCGACCACCCGAACGCCGGGGCCGTCGACGGCCGATCCCGTGGTGAACGAATGCAGAAAGCCCATGTCGCCGCTCGCCAGCGCCGAACGCACGTCGGTCTCGGGAAGGTCATCGCCAAGGTGCACGCGCATGTCGAACGGACTGGCGGCCTCCAGCGGTACCGTCTGTGCTGCGCCCTGCCCGCTCATTCGTTCAACCTCCGTGGAAGGTGCGATTGATCACGTCCATCTGCTGTTCGCGTGTCAGCCGCACGAAGTTCACGGCATATCCCGAGACGCGGATCGTGAGGCTGGGATAGTTCTCCGGGTGTTCCATGGCGTCGAGCAGCATCTCGCGGTTCAGGACGTTCACGTTCATGTGGTATCCGGTCGTGCCGAAGAAGGCATCGAGAATCGCTGTCAGGTTGGTGATGCGATCCTCGGCGACGCGCCCCAATCCCTCCGGCACCAGCGTGGTCGTCAGCGAGATGCCGTCCTGCGCATCGCGATAGGGAATCTTGGCGACGGATGCCGCGGACGCATGGATGCCGTGGCTGTCGCGACCGTGCATCGGATTGGCGCCCGGTGCGAACGGCTCTCCCTGGCGACGGCCATCGGGCGTATTGCCGGTCGCCTTGCCGTACACCACGTTCGACGTGATCGTGAGGATGGACTGCGTATGCAGCGCATTGCGATAGGTCGGGTACTTCCGCAGCTTCTTCATGAAAGTGCTGACGGTCCAGGTCGCAATGTGATCGACACGATTGTCGTTGTTGCCGAACAGCGGGAACTCCCCTTCCGTCCTGTAGTCCGTGATCAATCCCGTGTCGTCGCGGATGACGCTGACCTTGCCGTACTTGATCGCCGAAAGGCTGTCCGCCACGACGGACATGCCGGCCATGCCGAATGCCATCGTGCGTATCGGCGCATAATCGTGCAGCGCCATCTCGATGCGCTCGTACGCGTACTTGTCGTGCATGTAGTGGATGATGTTCATCGCATTCACGTACACGCCAGCCAGCCAGTCCATCATCTTCTCGAAGCGCGGCAGCACGTCGTCGAAATCGAGCACGTCGCCCTGAACCGGATCGAAAGCCGGCGCGACCTGCTTGCCGCTGATCTCGTCGCGACCGCCATTGATGGCGTAGAGCAGGCACTTCGCCAGGTTGGCGCGCGCGCCGAAGAACTGCATCTGTTTGCCGAGCAGCATCGGCGAAACGCAGCACGCGATCGCGCCGTCGTCGCCCCAGGCCTGTCGCATGATCTCGTCGCTCTCGAACTGCAACGAGCTGGTGTCGATGGCCACTTTCGCCGCAAAGCGCCGGAACCCGTCCGGCATGCGCGGCGAATACCAGATCGTCAGGTTGGGCTCCGGCGCCGGCCCCAGGTTGTACAGCGTCTGCAGCAGACGGAAGCTGGTCCGGGTGACCAGCGTGCGGCCATCGTCGCCCATGCCGCCGATCGACTCCGTCACCCAGGTCGGATCGCCGGCGAAGAGATCGTCGTACTCCGGCGTGCGCAGGAAGCGCACGATGCGCAGCTTGATAACGAAGTCGTCGATGATCTCCTGCGCCTGCGTTTCGGTCAGCGTGCCGTCCGCGAGATCGCGTTCGAAGTAGATGTCCAGGAAAGTCGACACGCGTCCCAGCGACATCGCCGCGCCGTTCTGTTCCTTGACGCCGGCCAGGTAGCCGAAGTACAGCCACTGCACGGCTTCCTGCGCCGTTCGTGCCGGGCCCGCGATGTCGAAGCCATAGCTCTTCGCCATCTGCAGCAGTTCGCCGAGCGCGCGAATCTGTTCCGACAGCTCTTCGCGATCGCGGATGATCTCATCGGTCGACATGGCCGCATCGAGCGCCTCGCGCTCCTGCTGCTTGCGTTCGATGAGCCGGTCGACTCCGTAAAGCGCGACGCGACGATAGTCGCCGATGATCCGCCCGCGACCGTAGGCGTCCGGCAATCCGGTCAGAACGTGCGAACTGCGACAGCGGCGTACATCCGCCGTGTACGCATCGAAGACGGCTTCGTTGTGGGTCTTGCGATACTTGGTGAAGGCTTCGACGACCTGGGGATCGGGCTCGTAGCCATAGGCCTTGAGCGCGGTGGTCACCATGCGCAGACCGCCGTTGGGCATGATCGCGCGCTTCAGCGGCGATTCGGTCTGCAGGCCGACGATGACCTCGTTGGGTCGATCGATGTATCCGGGACCGTGTGCGGTGATCGAACTCGGAATCTGCGAGATGTCCAGCACGCCCTTGCGACGTTCTTCGACGAACAGGTCCTGCAGTTTCTTCCAGAGCGCCGTGGTCCGCGCAGTCGCGGGTGCGAGGAACGCCGCATCGCCTTCGTACGGCGTGTAGTTCTGCTGGATGAATGCACGAACGTTGATTTCCTTGTTCCACAGGCCCGTGCGGAATCCCTGCCACGGCGCAATGGCAGCGGTCGGGTCCGGAAGTCTGGATGCAGGTGCGGCCATGCGCCCTCCTAGTCAGCAGTACGTGTGCGGTTCGTCATCGAGCCGAGCAGTCTGGCAGTGTGTCTGGCGATCATGAGTTCCTCGTTGGTCGGGATGACCCATGCCGACAGACGACTGTGCGGAGCGAAGATCCTCGGGCCGCCTTCCTGATTGGCGCGCTCATCCAGTTCCAGCCCGAGCCATCGACAGCCGCCGGCGATGAGCCGGCGAATCTCCGGCGACTTCTCGCCGATGCCTGCCGTGAAAACGAGCGCATCGACGCCGCCGAGAACGGCAGCCAGCGCGCCGATCTCCTTCACTGCGCGATAGACGAAGTAATCGATCGCCAGCCGGGCATCCGGCTCCTGGCTGTCGAGCAGTTCGCGCATGTCGTTGCTGATGCCGGAGATGCCGAGCAGGCCCGATTGCTTGTAGAGCATCGCCTCGACGTCGCGCGGCGACAGGTTCAGGGACTGGAAGAGATGAAGGATCACGCCGGGGTCGACGGCGCCAGGTCGTGTCCCCATGCACAAGCCATCGAGCGCGGTGAATCCGAGCGTGCTGTCGATGCTCTTGCTGTTCTTCAACGCACAGAGGCTCGCGCCGCTGCCGAGATGGGCGACGATGACTCGTCCATTCGCCACCTCGGGCGCCACGCGCGGCAGCACGGACGCGATGTATTCGTAAGAGAGGCCATGGAATCCGTAGCGCTGCACGCCCTGGCGGCGGATTTTTGCCGGCAGCGGCACGAGTTCGGCGACGGCCGATTGACCGCGATGGAAGCTGGTATCGAAGCAGGCCACCTGCGGCACGCCGGGCAACCGCTCGCCGACGGCTTCGATCACTGCGAGATTGTACGGTTGGTGCAACGGCGCCAGCGGCACCAGCTTGTACAGATCGCTCAGAACGCCGGGCGAAACCAGCGTCGCGCCGAAATAGTTCGCGCCGCCGTGGACGACGCGATGCCCGACGCCGCCGAGACTGACGCTCCCGAGATGGGAGCGCAGCCACTTCGCCACCGCAACGAGCGCGCCGGCGCAATCATTGACCGGCTCGGGCTGGTCGAGAAGCGTCCGGCCGGAACCATCGCGCGCCACGAGTCGCGGCGATGAACCGATGCCTTCCACCTGCCCGCTGGCCGCGACGTCGCTTTCCGTGTTCGTGACATGGCGGTAAACAGTGAACTTCAGGCTCGATGAGCCCGCATTCAGCACCAGTATCGGAGCTTCGCTCACCGCTCACCTGCCCCGTCTGCGCGCGTGTGCCGCCATCATGGCGACCGCACAACTCGCCACGCGCGAGCGCACGCTGTCGGCGCGGCTGGTCAGGATCACCGGAACGCGCGCGCCGAGCACCAGCCCCGCGCCATCCGCGCCGGAAAGAAACGCGAGCTGCTTCGCCAGGATGTTGCCGGACTCTAGGTCCGGTGCGACCAGGATGTCCGGATCGCCGGCGACTTCGGACACGATGCCCTTGGTCCGCGCCGCCTCCCGGCTGATGGCGTTGTCGAATGCCAGCGGCCCGTCGAGCAGCCCGCCGACGATCTGGCCGCGCTCCGCCATCTTGCAGAGACAGGCTGCATCGATGGTCGCCGGCATCTTGGAATTGACCGTCTCCACGGCGGCGAGAATCGCGACCTTGGGTTGCGCCAGCCCGAGCGTCATCGCCAGGTCGATCGCGTTCTGACAGATGTCGACCTTGTCCTCGAGCACCGGCGCGATGTTGATGGCGGCGTCGGTGACCATCAGCACCTTGTGATACGACGGGACATCCATGACGAAGACATGCGTGATGCGCCGCCCCGTGCGCAGGCCGCCGTCGCGCGCCACCACCGAAGCCAGCAGTTCGTCGGTGTGCAGGCTGCCCTTCATCAGCAGTTCCGCACGTCCTTCGCGCACGATCTCGACCGCCTTGGCCGCCGCTGCGTGACTGTGCGGCGCGTCGACTATCTGCGTGTTCCCGAGGTCGATGCTGCCGAGTCGCGCGATCTCTTCGATCTTTGTCCGCGGGCCGACGAGGATCGGCGCGATCAATCCGAGCGCTCCCGCCTCGATGGCGCCGGCAAGCGCCGACGCTTCGCACGGATGCACGACTGCCGTCGGGATGGGCTCGAGCCCGCGACAGCGCTGCAACAGACTTTCGTACTTGCCGGTTCCGGTGGTGTTCATGCTTTGATATCCGCGACGATGGATGCGGTCGGCCGGACGGCGGGACCGGTTTCCTTGAGCAGCAGCGTCAGAACGATCGCCAGCGCGACGCCATACAGCAGCGGCTCGAATGCGGTCTGATAGTGCTCGAGCGAGAACATGCCGGCGCTGCCGCCGATGGCGGCGAGGATCCAGCCGGACACCGGACCGAGCAGCGCGCTGAAGGTGAAGTTGAGAAAGTTGATGACGCCGGTCGCGGTCCCGCCGAGGTGCGGAGGATTGACTTCCTTGATGACGGTGTAAGGAATCATCGCGGCGCCGGATGCGATCCCCGCGACGAGACCCAACGTGTACGGCGGAAGTACGTCCGCGGGACCGTACAGAATCCAGGCAAGACACAGCAGCAGCACCAGCGCGGCCGAAACGATCACGGGCTTGCGTCGTCCCATCCTGTCGGAGATCGCGCCGAGCAGCGGACAGCCGATGATCCATCCCAGCGGTACCGACGCCGAACGCAGCACGGCCGTCGCATAGTCGAAGCCCTGCGCCTCCTGCAGGTAGCGCACGCCCCAGATCATGTCGAAGATCGTGGTGGGGATGAACAGCAGCCCGGCGATCATGCCGCAGAGAATCGACTGAGGATTGCGAAACACCACCGCGAGTGCGTGTCCGGCCGACTTCAGCCAGTTGTCCTTGTCCTGAACCGGCGCCGTCTGTTCTCTCGCCGGCAACAGGACGAACAGCAGCACGCAGATGACCAGCCCGATCACGCCCATGACCATCCAGAACCTGTGCCAGGGCATGCCCGCGCCGATGGCCGGACCCACCAGGAACTGCCCTGCCGAGCCGCCGGCCATGCCGAACATCTGGGTCGCGCCGATGAGCGTCGCCGCACGCGAGGCGGGAAAGTTGCTCGTCGCGATGTAGACGGCACCCACCAGCGCGAAGACGCCGCCGGCGCCCTGCAGCAGACGGCCGATGCCGGCGAGCTCGTTGTTGCCCGTCGCAAACATCAATGCGCCGATGCCGACCGCGGCTGCGCCGATCGGCACCACCTTGCGCGGCCCCAGCCGGTCGAGCGCCACGCCGGCCACCAGACTGAAAGGCGAATAGCCGTAGTAGAACAGCCCGGCCATCGAGGCGACGCCCATCGCGGTCAGTCCGAAGGCCTCGGACAACTGCGGCATCATGACGCCCGGGGCCGACCGCAGCATGTACTGATAGAAGTAGTACACCGCCGTGATCAGCCATGCGATCACCGCAGTCCGCATCGCTGTTTTCATGACCCCGGGCACGTGACGAACTCACCTCATCTCAGCAAAGCACGAGCGAGACGGCGAGACCGCCTTCCGATGTCTCCTTGTATTTGGAGTTCATCTCTTTCGCCGTGAGCGCCATCGCCGTCACTGTCGTATCGAAGTCGACACGTCGATTGGCGGGGATCTCGTTGCTGGCGATCATGAAGCCGGTCCATGATTTCACGGCACCGAATGCACAGCGTTCGATGCAGGGAATCTGCACGAACCCGGCGACCGGATCGCAGGTCATGCCGAGGTGATGTTCGAGCGACGACTCCGCCGCATTCGCGACCACCTGCACCGGAAAATCGTGCGCCTGCGAAAGGAAGGCGGCGCCCATCGCCGAAGCCACGCCGATCTCCGCCTGGCATCCGCCCTCCGCGCCCGACAGCGTGGCGTTGTGCTTGCACAGGTAGCCGATGGCGGCTGCCGCGAGCATGCCGTCGCGGATCTTCTGCTGCGGCAGCTTGCGACCGCCCTCGCCGACGACATACACCAGCGCCGGCATCACGCCGGCCGATCCGCCCGTCGGTGCCGTCACCACCAGGTGACCGCGCGCGTTTTCCTCGGAGCCCGCCAGTGCATACGCCGCCACGACACCGACGCCACGCTGTTTCTCGAACTTGTCGTCCATCGCCCGCGCATACACGTCGCTGGCCTTGGTCCTGAGCTTGATCGGGCCGGGCAGCGTCGCCGATGGCGCCTTCAGTCCCGCCTTGACGATGTTGACCATCGCGGTGGTGATCTTGTCGACGAACGCATTGATCTCCGCCTCGCTCTTGCCGGAGACCGCCACCTCGTTCGCCATGACGACCTGGGCGATGGACAGGTTGTTCTTCGTCGCATGCGCCTGCAGCTGCGCCATCGTCGAGTAGGGATACTTCGGCGCGCCCTTCTTCGGCGGCGTGTAACCCTTCCATTCGATGAATCCGCCGCCGACCGAGTAGTACTCCAGCTCGTAGAGCACGTCGTTGCCCGCGACGAGCTTGCAGGTCATGGTGTTCGGATGCGGAAAGTCGCCCTTGGGCGCGTCATAGATGATGTCCTTCAGCGACACCGTGTGCGTCTTGCTGCCGAGCTTGACCTGGAATGTCTGGTTCGGATTCGACGCCAGGCCATCGAGGAATTCGGGCTCGACCGTCGCCGGTTCCTTGCCGATCACACCGGCGAGCGCTGCGCGCTCCGTACCATGTCCCTTGCCCGTGGCGCTGAGGCTGCCGAACAGGTGCACCTTGATGCCGGTGGCCTTGTCGAGCTGCGCGGCCGGCAGCTTCGTGCAGCGCTGATAGAAGTCATAAGTGATCCGCATCGGCCCGATGGTGTGGGAACTCGATGGGCCAGGACCGACCTTGTAGAACTCGTCCAGCACCGTCATCACGGGCGCCTTGGATCGTTTCACGACATCGAGGTCCGGCGAAAGCTTCGTTCCCAATGCCGGAGGCGGCGCGCTGGCGCGAGCGGTGTGCTCCTCCGCCGACATCGCACGTCCGGTGATCACGGTCGTCGCACTGATGACCGCACTGCGCATGAGGAAGGTACGCCGGTCGATGCCGGCGGGTACGACGGGCTCGCTGGCTTCGCCTTCCGGCGCGCGAACGACATCGACTTGCTCGTGTTTCATGACTGCTCATTCCTCATTGATGTCCGCCTGTCGCGGCGGTAGTTCGCGGCACCGCTGATCTCGTTTCATCTTAGGAGAACGGGTCTTCGCCGCCATACGTAGCGGACCGGAGAAAGATGAGAATGAAACTTCCGATTCGACGCGCGATGCGGCTTCGCATACGCATCAAGTGCAATTCAAGGACCGCCGCTGTTGCCGCGTCGCACGCAGGCGCAGAATGAACCCGACGGCGAATGCACACGGAGTTCTCGCAATGACCACACCAGACTTCGGAAACCAGTGGCATGAGTTGCAGCTCGGTACCGTGGACGCGGAGATCGCGCGACTGGCAGCGATCTGCGACCTGCGCATCCTGGATCCCGGCGTGATCGAGCGCGTGATCGCCGGAGATGAAACGGTCTGCGGCAGATCCAGCGAGAAGGCGTTCCGCAACCTCGCCGCACTGGTGAAGATGCACTACGCGCTGACCGAAGACAGCATGAGAGCGCTCGGACCGGAGGAGTCCGGCCGCATCCTCGACAAGATCCGCGAACGGCTGCGTGCGCGCTACGACATCGGCGGCAAGAACTGAGAACGTGCCGCGCTACTGATCCGAGATGGCGGCCTCGCGCTTCCAGCTCGGATCGGGATCGAAGACGTCGATCTTCATGGCTACCTGCGGCGTCCCGCTGCCGAGATCCTTCGAGTACACGACGCCGTCGTGACTCACCATGAAAGTCATGACGCCGCTGCTGCCGTATTCCGCGGGCACGGCGATCAGGGCGAAGCCGCCCAGCATCCGATCGCGCACCAGATAGTCGTAGGCGCCGCCGGCTGCATGCGGTCCCTGCGCGCTCAGCAGCCGATAGACGTAGCCGTGATAAGGCTGATCCTTCACCGGCGTCTTTGCGAAGTAACCTTCGCCGCGTGCGGTCGCGAACTGCTCGCCGAGCGGACTCGGCTCCTCGTCTGCCGTCGTCGGCCAGTACAGGCCGTCCTTCTGGCCGGCGGTGCTCACCAGCTTCTGGGCGAAGTGCAGCAGCGGATCGCGCTGCGGATTGCGGCTGTAGTACTCGCGCTCGGCATCGATGAAGGCCAGGCAGGACTGGATCGTCGCCAGTTCGTTGGCGCCGACCCGGCGATTGACCATTTCCTCCACACCCGCGCTGCTGTCGAATCGCCAGCGATCACTGCTCTGCACCAGCGGGAACGGAAACGGCCACTGGTCTTCGCCCACATCGAGAACCTGCGAGCCATCGTCGAGTTTCTCGATCCTGTGCGACTGCTCGTACGCCTGCACGAAGCGCTCGCGGCCGTTCCTGTCCTGCACCGGGTCGCCGGACTCGACCAGCGAGGCGGCATCGCTGCCGATGATTTCGAGCAGCGCAGCGGTATCGTCTGTCCTTGCTGCAGCGATCAACGCCTGCACCGCGTCATCGACGGTCGCAAAGTCGTGCTGGCGCGGAACGCGGCTGCAGGCTGTCGCTGCGATTGCGAGAGCCATCGATACGATCATCGCCGTTCGCATGAAAGTCTCCTGGCTCTCAGCGCCGCCGTCCGCCGCCGCGCGACATGCCTGCGGACGAACGGCTCGACATGCCGCGGCTGCTGTTCGCGCGCGTGCTGGCGCCGTTGCCGACGCCGCTGAATGCGTCGGATGAACGCGAAGAACCGTAGTCGCGGCTCTGCGAAGCACCCATGTTCCGGTCGGTGCGACTCTGCGATCCGCCGAGATCCCGGTATTGCGATGAACCCATCTCGCGGTCGGCACGACTCTGCGCGGCAGCGAGATCGCGGCTGGGCGAGGTACCCAGGCTTCTGTCCGTCCGGCTTTGCGCCGCCCCGCCGTCGCGCGTACCGATCTGATTCCCGCTCAGATCGCGCTGGTTCGTCGCGCCCTCGCGTGCGATCTGCTGCCGGCCCTGCTCGGCATGACCGCGAAACTGCTCGCGCGACTGCACGGCCTGCTGGCTGCTGGCGCGCCCGTATTTCTGTTGCGTCGCCGTGTCGCGATAACCCACGCCCTTGCGGTGCCCCGAGTCGTGCTGCCACTTGCCCGTGGTGCCGGCGCGATTGCCGATGTTGTCGCGGTTGGTGTTGATCTCGTTGCGGTTGAAGTTGTTGTAGCGGTCGATGTCGATATCGATGTCGTTGCCTCCCCAGTTGCAGTCGCCCCAGATCGCGCCGCCGACGATCACGCCGACACTGAAGGAGAAGAATGCCGCGCCCGGAACGTAGGCCGGCGGATAGTAGTAGTACGGCGGATAGGCCGGATACGGCCAGGTTCCATAGACCACGGTCGGGTTGTACGTCGGCACATAGACGACTTCCGGATCCTTGGATTCGATCACGATGATCTGCGGCGTCGTTGCGCCCGCGGGCGCCGGCTCGGTCTTGACCACCTGCTCCTTGCCGCTCTTCAGATTGCCGGCGTCCTTCGCCTTGGCGCGCAGGCGCTGCACCGCGGCCATCACATCTTTCTGCTGCGCCAGGAAGGCATCGCCCAGTTTCTGGGTCCAGTCGATCTTCTCGCTCATCATCGCGAGCACATCCGGAAATGCCGCGAGCGACTTGACGCTCGGATCCCAGCTCTGCCCTTCGAGCTGTTTGGCGACTGCGTCGCCCTTCACGTCGGGATGTTCCTTCGACCAGCGTGCCGCCTGCACGATCTCCAGCGGGTACGTCGAGGCCATGAACACCTGGGCGAGCAATGCATCCGGATAGAGCGCTATCGGCGCGACGATCTGTTCGAGTTCCTCCGGCTTGAATGCGACTGCATTCTGTGCGGCGGGAGCCGGCTGGGTCTCGGCTCCGTGGGACGTGCCCGCGAACACCGCGAGAAGCATCGCCCAGCCGATCAGGAGAGTACGTTTCATCTCGCTCAGGCCGACACGGAATTTTTCATGGCAGAACCCGACGCGTTGCGGCGCCAGACCGGTGCCGTGCGGCTTCGGTACGTTTCCGCCTCCTCGAGGATCAGGGACATGTTGATGAGCTGCACGACCGACGTTGCCCGCATCTTGGCCATGACATTGGTCCGATGCGTTTCCACCGTCCGGCGGCTCAGCCCCAGTTGCGAGGCAATGATCTTGTTCAACGTCCCTTCAATGACCAGCGACATGACCTCGCGCTCGCGCGGCGTGAGCGACTCCACGCGGCTGCGCAGTTCCGCGTGACGCTGTGCGCGCAGCCGGTTGTCGGCATGGCAATGCATCGCTGCAGCGATTGCGAGCAGGAAATTCTCTTCCTCGGCCAGCGGCAGATCGAAGCAGTCGAAGGCGCCCTGTCTCATGACTTCGACCGCCGTTTCCACGTCTTCGGAGGCGGACACCACGATCATCGGCGTCGCAGGTTTCGCGTTCCACAGCGACTCCAGTCCCGCCGCACGGCCGGCGGGAACTTCCACGACGAGGCAACCGGGCAGGCAGTCCCTGTCGTGAGCCAGGAATTCCCGCAACCGGGAATGCATCTGCGTCCGCCCGCCGGCGCGCTCGACCGCGGCAACGATCTGCGCGCGCAGCGCTTCGCTTTCCACGATCAGATGAACGATCGAATCGTCGCCGAGAATGTGCATGAACCCTGCCTGTGCCGTTGACGGTACGGCGAGAATCCACGCAGCCGGCGCGCATCTGAAGTAACAAACGGTAAGTTACGTTACAGGCCCGACTCATGCCGGCGCGACTCCGCTGCGCCACACGGTCTGCGGGCGGGTATGACACCGTAACCTACCGCGCGTTACTTCCCGGCCCGCGTTCCCGCGTGAATCATCGCGGCACCCAGGGGAACGCATGAGATGCCACGCTCCGAGCCTCCAGGATCGACGGACAACGGTGCGGAAGCGCGGATGAGCCGCGACTGCGTCGCGTTGCTGCTCGAACGCTTTCCGCACCTGCAGTCGGTATCGCTGATACTGCTGCGCCGTCACGAGACCTTTCGCGATCTGTGCGAGGAATACGAGGCCTGCTCGCAGGTTTGCGATCGTCTCGAGCGGACCAACACCGATGATGCGTTGCGACGCGAGTATTCGGCCCTGCGCCTGAGACTCGAACGCGAGCTGCTGAGCTACATCGAAGAAAGTACCCGCGGCCACGGACACTGATCGAAGGCCGCGCGGCGGCAGGCAAGCGACCGGCAAGGCGACTTGTGCCTATTGACTGGCAATTGCTGCGCAAGACAGGCTTTCCCGCATACACCCACGACCAACAAAGAGCGGGACCATACGAGTCATGGCCGCGGGTGTCAGTCGCAGGAACCCGATGGAACAGGAACGCACCGGCAGTCTGACTGTGCTTGCAACAAGCGGCAGCGCCGCCCTGCGCCCCGGCAGCCGGCCCCAGGTCGAATCGTTTGCGCGCACCATTCGCGATCACCTGGAAGAGCTGCTGACCAGCCAGCAGTTCGACGGCGCCTCGCGCTCGCGGGATTTCCTGACGTTCATCGTCGAAGAAACCCTCGCCGGCCGCGGTCAGGCGCTGAATCAGGCGGTCATCGCCACGCGCGTCTTCGGGCGCAAGGGCGACTTCGACGCCATTCTCGATCCCGTCGTCCGCGTACAGGCCGGCCGGCTGCGACGTTCTCTCGAACGCTTCTACCTGCTGACGGGCAACAAGAGCGCCGTTCGCATCGAACTGCCCAAGGGCTGCTATACGCCGGTCTTCACCGACAAGGTGACGCAGGAAGCGGATGCGCGGCTGCGCGTGAAACGCATCTCGCTGTCGCTGGTAGCACCGGAATGGCCGGTACTGCTGATCGGGCATCTCGATACCGCCGGCGCCGGCGACCGCAGCATTGCCGCACGCATCGAGGATGAGCTCGCGATGGAGATCGCGCGCTATGGCGACGTCCGTGTCATCCGTCAGCGCGATCTGGAAAGACTCGATCTGCCGTATCAGGCGTCGGTGCGCTTCGAACTGCGCGGCAACCTGCGCACGGCCGGCGCTGATGTCATCGTGACGGTTTCCCTGATCGATCGTTCCAGCGGAGAACAGGCCTGGAGCGACGAGTACCACAGCGCCGCGCCGGACCAGATCTGCTGCAGTCCAGACGACATTCCGCTGGTGATCGCGGCGCGCATTGCATCCGAGAACGGCGTCATCGTGCGGCTGCTCGCGAGCGAGCATGGCGGCGAGCACGGCGAATCGAGTCGCAGCGTGGACGCCATCGTGAGCTGCTATCACTTCTTCTTTTCGCGCCAGCTCGCGTCGCTGAACCCCGCCATCGAAGCCCTCAAGCGATCGACGGTACGGGAGCCCGAGGTGGCACTGGGCTGGCTCTATCTGTCGCGTCTCTACCAGATCAACCATGCCTTCGAACTGCTCGACCGGCCGACATCGATCGATGCCGCGATCGGCTATGCCTACCAGGCCGTGCTGCTCGAACCCCGCAGCGCCAGGATTCGCTGCATCCTGGCCGCCTGTCTGGTGGTCAAGGGAGAACTCGGCGCCGCGCGCGACGAACTCGATCGCGCGCTGCACGCCAGCCGCGGTTCGCTCGCCTACCGGGAAATCATCGGCTGGCTGCTGTCGCTGTCGGGGGATTGGGAGCGTGGCGTGCCCCTGATGCACGATGCACTCGCTCGCAATCCGTATTGCCTGTCCCATGTGCGGCACGGCCTCTGGGCCGATGCCCTGCGACGCGGACAGTTCGACGAGGCGTACGTCGCCGCGCTCGAATATCCCGACCGCGTCTTTTTCTGGCGCGATCTCATGATCACCAGCTGCCTGGGTCTCCTCGGACGGACGCAGGAGGCCCGCGCCAGCGCCGCCGAGTTATTGCGCATCAAACCTGATTTCGCCAGACGAGGCCGCACCCTCATCGGCCACTACATCAAGTCGCCGGAACTGCGCGAGCGCATCGCCGAGGGCTGCCGCAAGGCAGGCATCGTGCTGCTGAACTGACGGATGCGAGTTCTACGCGGCGGGCCTGCATGAAAGATCGTCGGCGACCGTCGCCAGACACAGATCGTTCTCCAGGGTGCGCGCCGCCACGTGATAGTGATACGCCGCCCACAGATACAGCGGCAGAACGCCGAGCAATGCCACGCGCAGGGATTCGTCGTGGTGCGTCATCGCCAACTGGTCGCTGACGGCCCCCACCAGCAGCGGCCCGATGCTCACACCCACCAGGTTCGCCACGAAGAGCAGCAAGGCCGCAGCCAATGCCCGTCCCTCGCGGACGACCAGCGATTGCACCATGGCGAACGTCGGTCCCAGGTGAAACGCGATCAGCGCGCCTCCCGATGCCAGTCCGAGTATCGCGATCCCGAAGTCGTCGCTGGCGAACGCGATGCCCCAGCACGGCGCGCTCAGCAACATGCCGGCCGCCACGCTGCCCAGCCGCGCGCGTCCGTCCCGCTGCCCCGCCCTGTCCGCGATCAGCCCGCTGGCAACCGTGCCCATTCCTCCGAGAACGCCGAGCACCAGTGCGAGCAGCAGACCGGCATCCGCCGGGCTGAAGTGATGCGAGCGCATGAGGAACGTCGGCAACCATCCCATGAGTGCGGAGACGGCGATGCTGGCGACGGTCGATCCGACCGTGACATGCCGGATGGAGCGATAACGCCATAGCTGACCGACGATGGCAGCCGCGGGAATCCGGCGCACCGGATCGGATTGAACGTTCCGCTGCGGGGAATCCTTGAGCGCGCCCAGCGCCAGCAGCGCCACGACGAAGCTGATCGCGCCCGCGAGCAGGAACGCTTCGCGCCATCCCAGCCACTGCGCCGACAGACCGCCGAGTACCAGTCCCAGCACGATGCCGATGTGGGGTCCGAGCGAAAACACGGACATCGCCGTGCTGCGACGCTCGACAGGATACAGGTCGGCAATGATGGCGTGCGACGGCGGACCCGTCCCGGCCTCCCCGATGGCGACACCGATGCGCGCCAGCAGGAGCGGCACGAAACCGGTCGCCATGCCGCAGGCCACCGTCATGACGCTGAACAGCGCCGTCGAGCCGACGATGATCCGCGTGCGGTCGGATCGATCCGCCCAGCGTGCGATGGGAATACCCAGCACGGAGTAAAACACCGCAAACGCCAGCCCATAGAGCAGGCCCGCCTGTCCGTCGCCGAGATTCAGATCGCGTTGAATGGGCTCGATCAGGATGGCCAGGATCTGGCGATCCATGTAGTTGATTGCGAATACCGCGAGCAGGACGGCAAGCGATACCGCCGCCGGTCGTTCGAATCGTCGTTCGCTGCCGCGTTGCGCGCTCAAGCCATCATGCCTCCGTCGTCGATCATCGAGACCTCGGCGACGCATCGCCATCCGCACAAGGGGCACCGACTCGATGCTTCCGATCTCGCCGCCGCAGACATCGACGACATCGCGCGCCGCGATCACGCATGTTTCGGCAAGAAACGAGCTCGTCGCGACGATTGCGTTGAATAGCTACAGTCCCATCGTCGCGCATGCATCTATGATGAGGAAAACAAAACGGCAGCGCAGCTGCGACGAGAGCTGCTTCTCGTCGCTCGTCGCGTGAATGAAGTGCAACGACAGCGGGAACAGACAGCACCAGCAGTTCGCGACTGAGCGCGGACGCCATGGTTCGACTCCGGTATGAGTTACGTAACGATCTTCTGGTCCGGTGCCGCGGCCGCCGCGCTGCTTCTGTGCATCATTCACACCGCAGTCTGGATTCAGGATCGCAATGCCCATCCGAGCCTGGCGCTCGCAATCATCGCGGTGTCGCTCACCGGCATCGCGTTCACCGAGCTGCACATGATGCTCGCGCAGTCCGCGCAGGACTGGGCGTTCTGGGTGCGCTGGTGTCATCTGCCCCTGTTCATCCACTTCGCCGCGATCGTTTTCTTCGTCCGGCTCTATCTCGGTACGGGAAGAACCTGGCTGATGTGGACCATCGTCGCGATGCGGCTGGTCATCGTGATCGTCAATTTCCTGTCGGACACCAATTTCAACTTCGTTCGCGTCGACGCCATCGGGCATATCCGGTTCCTCGGAGAACAGGTTGCCGTGGTGACCAGCGGCCAGACCTCTTTCCGGCAGTGGTTTGCGACGCTGAGCAACCTTCTGGTGATGGTCTACGTGATCGATGCTGCGGCGGCGCTCTGGCGCCGCAACCGGCCTGACGATCGTCACAAGGCGGTGGTCGTCAGCGCCGGCATCGTGATCTTCCTGCTGCTGTCGGTGATGGCGACCCAGCTCGTGATCTGGGGCGTTGTCGTCATGCCCATGCTCATCACTCCGCCGTTCCTGATCTCGCTGAGCGTTCTCGCCGTCGAGATGGGGCGCGATACGCTGCGCGCGGGCCGGCTGGCGAACACGCTGCGCGAGAGCGAAGACTGGCGGGAACTCGCCGCGGACGCTTCGCAGCTCGGCTTCTGGACCTGGGATTCGCGGCACAACGCGATCTGGGCGACGGAACGTTCGCGGACGCTGTTCGGCCTCGACCCGCAAGAACCCATCTCGCTCGACATGCTGCGTTCGCGGGTCCATGCGGATGACATCGATCACATCGGCGAGGTATTCCGGCGCGCCATCGACCGGGACGGCGACTACTCCGTGCAGTTCCGCTGCCATCCGCCGCAGGGGCCGTGCCGCTGGATATCGTCCCAGGGCGAAGTGGAATTCGGTCCGGCCGGCAGACCCGTGCTGGTGCGCGGCGTGCTGCGCGACATCTCCGACCAGAAACAGGCCGAGCAGGAAGCGGCGGAACTGCGCCGCGCACTGACTCACGCCGGTCGCGTGACCATGCTGGGTCAGCTGGCTTCGGCGCTGGCGCACGAACTCAGCCAGCCGCTCGGCGCCATCCTGCGCAACGCCGAAGCGGCCGCCGTACTGCTGCGCTCTCCTTCTCCCGACATCGCGGAACTGCGCGAAATCGTCTCCGACATCGAAAAGGACGATCGTCGCGCCGGCGATGTCATCGACAGGCTGCGCGCACTGCTGAAGCGGCGCGAACTGCAGATGCAGCCGATGTCCATCGATTCGCTGGTCAGGGACGCCAGCACGCTGGTGCGCGCCGATGCCGCCGCACGGCACGTATCGCTGGAATGTCATGCCGACGAGTCCCTGCCGCTGGTGTCGGCGGACCGGGTGCACCTGCTGCAGGTGCTGATCAACCTGATCGTCAATGCCGTGGATGCGACCTGCGATATCCGCAATGCACGTCGCTGTGTCAGGGTGGCCGCGCAGGCCGCCGGGCGCACGAACGTCGAGATCTGCGTGACCGACTCCGGTACCGGCATATCGCAGGAAACGCTGCCGCGGATCTTCGAACCGTTCTTCACGACCAAGACCAGCGGCATGGGCATGGGCCTGGCCGTATCGCGCACGATCATCGAGGCGCACGGCGGACGCTTGTGGGCCGAGAACGGCTCGACCGGCGGCGCGATCTTTCACATGACGTTACCGGCAATCCAGGAAGCACCGACATGACCCGGCAGGAAGGTACAGAGGCCTGTGTCCATCTCGTGGACGACGACGAATCGTTCACGCACGCGTTGTCGAGACTGCTGCGTGTCGAGGGCATACGCACGAGCGCATTCGCGTCCGCCGGGCTGCTGCTCGACTCGCTGCGGGAGACGACGCGCGGCTGCGTGGTGGCGGATCTCAACATGCCTGGAATCTCCGGCCTGGAGCTGCAGGAGCGGCTGGCGCATTCGCCCGCGCCCATGCCGATCGTATTCCTGACGGGCTGCGGGGACATTCCCGCAAGCGTGCGCGCCATGCGCAACGGCGCGCTGGACTTCCTGGAGAAGCGCGCGCCGCGCGAGGCGCTGCTGGGTTCGATCCACGCGGCGCTCCAGCGTGGCGACATGGAGTTCTCCGAGCGGACGCGCGGTGCCGAACTCAGCCAGCGGTTCCGGCGATTGACGGCGCGGGAAATGGAAGTGCTGCAGTACGTGGTCGACGGCAGGATGAACAAGCAGATCGCCGCGATGCTGGGCATCAACGAACGCACGGTGAAACTGCATCGCACAGCGATCACGCGCAAGCTCGGCGTGCACTCCGCCGCGCTGCTCGCGACCCTGAGTCACGAGGCGCATGTCTTCGACCGGCCTCCTCCCCGTCTGCCCGACGTCGCCTACCTTCCCTAAGAGGTAGTGGCAGAGCCATCGGACGCGCGGCTACGTTGCACGCCTGACGACGGCATGTCCCCACGCGGTGGCATGTCTGCAACGTGAGGGTGTGCCGTGAAGAAGCAGTTGGTCGTTGCGATGGCCCTCGCCGCACTGCCGCCGCTGGCGGGCGCCCAGTCAGCGACAGCGGACGCGCAGTCCATGGCCAGGCGCCAGGCGGAACTCGAACGACTGGTGCAGCAGCAGAATGCCCGCATCGAGGATCTCGAACGCCTGGTCCGCGATCTCGCCTCTGCGCAGTCGGCACAGGCGGCGCAAGTTGCAGAAGTCGCCGAAGCGACGGCCGGTCCCAGAACCGACGACCGACCCCTCGAACTGAGCGAGCCCGCAACCTATCCCGCAAGACTGGCTGCCGCAAAGACACCAGGCACGGAGTACATCGGAAACCTGGGTTTCAAGCTCTATGAGAGCGAGCGTGCACAGATCTACATGCGCCTGTTCTCGTATGCGCGCTACCTGAACCAGAAAGGACTCGACGCCACCTACACGGACTATTTCGGCAATGAGAAGACGGTGGTTCAGCGCGAAGACATTCAGCTCAACAAGTTCTTCCTGCCCTTCTCGGGATGGTTCCTCGACCCGAAGTTCCGCTACTACCTGTATGTCTGGTCTGCCAATACGGCACAGGGCGATCCGGCGCAGGTCGTCGGCGGCGGCAACATCAGCTACGTCTTCAACAACCATTTCACCTTCGGCATGGGCATCACGTCGTTGCCGGCCGTACGCAGCACCGAAGGCCAGTTTCCCTACTGGCTCGGCGTCGACGACCGCCTCACGGCAGACGAGTTCTTTCGTGGGTCGTATACGACCGGCGTGTGGGCAAAGGGAGAGATCACCTCCGGCCTCAATTACATGGTCATGCTGGGCAACAACCTGAGTACGCTCGGCATCAGCGCCTCGCAGCTCGACAACACGCTGGATACCTGGTCGGGAATGCTCACGTGGATGCCGACCACCGGAGAGTTCGGTCCGCTCGGCGCGTTCGGCGATTTCGAAGGTCACACCGAGCTCGCGACACGCATCGGCCTGCACGTTACGCAGAGCACCGAAGACAGACAGAGCCAGCCCGGCACGGACACCATCGACAACACGCAGATCCGGCTCACGGACGGCAGCATCATCTTCACGCCGGGCCTGTTCGGACCGGGCATCATCGTCGACAAGGTGCAATACCAGATGGCGTCTCTCGACGCCGGCATCAAGTACCAGGGGTATTCGCTGGAAGCGGAATACTACTGGCGCGATCTCAGTAACTTCGTCGGCACCGGTGTCGACGCCATTGCGGACATCAGGGACACCGGCTACCAGATCCAGGCTTCGACGATGCTCATGCCGCGGTTGCTGCAGCTGTACGCCGGCGCGTCGGAGATACGCGGCCACTACGGCGATTCCTCGGAGTTTCGCCTGGGCATGAACTACTTCCCGAAGCGGATGCGTGGACTGCGCGTCAATGGCGAGTGGATCAACCTCGACGACTGCCCTGTCGGCTATACCGCCGTGCCCTACCCCGTCGGCGGCAACGGCGACGTGTTCCACGTCAACTTCGAACTCAACTTCTGACGTCGCACCTTCCCCTAGAGGTAGTACCGACGTGCAAGCGACGCGACTAGCGTTCGGGACGCACGGCATCGTCGTTCACATTCGAGAACCTCAGCGGAGGAGTCAGATGAAGCAACCGAAAACCATCCTCGCGACCGCACTGCTGCTCGGCGCAGGCATTGCGATGGCTGCGGACGAATCCGGATCGACCATGGACGTGTACGGTTTCGCCATGCTCGACACCGGCTACGAATTCAACCAGAGCGATCCGGACTGGTACGACGTGCTGCGGCCCACCAAGCTGCCCGCGTACGACAACCAGTTCGGCGCGGACGGCAACTACTTCGCCAGCGTTCGACAGAGCCGTCTGGGCGTGAAGACGAGCACGCCAACGAAGTTCGGCGCACTCAAGACCACGTTCGAGTTCGAACTGTTCGGCACGGGCTCCGATGCGGGACAGACCACGTTCCGGCTGCGTCATGCATGGGGCGAACTCGGCCAGTTCGGCGCGGGCCAGACCAACAGCCTGTTCATGGACGGCGACGTGTTCCCGAACTCGATCGAGTACTGGGGACCGAACGGCATGGTCTTCTTCCGCAACATCCAGTTGCGCTGGACGCCGATCCAGGGCGACACGCGTCTCGCCTTCGCGCTCGAACGTCCCGGCGCATCGGCCGACGGCGGCCAGTACGCCGACCGCATCGAACTGCAGAACGTGAAGGCGCACTTCCCGCTGCCCGATCTGACCGGCGAGTTCCGGCTCGGCGGCGACTGGGGCCACGTCGAAGTGGCCGGCATCCTGCGCTACATGGAATGGGAAGACACGCTGCCCGATCAGTTCGACCTGTCCGGCGACGCCACCGGCTGGGGCATCAACCTGAGCTCGAACTTCAACCTCGGCAGGACGGTGCTGCGCCTGCAGGCCGTCTACGGCGAAGGCATCGAGAACTACATGAACGATGCGCCGGCCGATCTCGGCGTGAAGAACAACTTCTCGGATCCGACGCGCCCGATCGAAGGCGAGCTGCTGCCGGTGCTCGGCGTGGTGGCGTTCCTCGACATCAACTGGAGCGAGAAACTCACCAGCACCATCGGCTACTCGATGCTCGACATCGACAATTCCGACGGCCAGTCGCCGGATGCCTTCAAGCGCGGCGACTACGCGCTCGCCAATGTCCTGTTCTATCCCGTCAAGAACGTGATGTTCGGGCCGGAAGTGCAGTGGGGCCGCCGCGAGAACTTCAGCGACGGCTTCACTTCCGACGACGTACGGATCCAGTTCTCCGTCAAGTACAACTTCAGCCATACCTTCGGAGGCAATTGACATGAGTGCGAACAATGTTCCGGGAATGCGGCGCCTGTTCGCGCTTGCCGCCGCGACCGCCCTGCTGTGCGCCGCTGCGTTGCCGGCGGCCGCGCAGTCCGCGAAGGAGATCCAGTCGGCGATCGACTCGGCGCTGACGAAGTTCAAGGGCGTCAAGGAAGGCGCAAACGCCGACTACATTCCCGCGCTCGCGCAGGTCGACTCCAACATCTTCGGCATCGCGCTGGTGACGCCGGACGGCAAGGTCTACACGGCGGGCGACGTGCAGTCGCAGGTGTCGATCCAGTCGATCTCCAAGGTCTTCACCATGGCGCGCGTCATCGAGGATCTCGGTCCGGACGCGATCGTCAAACGCATCGGCGTCGATGCGACCGGCATGCGCTTCAATTCCATCGTCTCGGTCGAGTTCGCGCAGAAGGCGCTCGGCGGACCGGAAATCAATCCGCTGGTGAATCCCGGCGCGATCACGGCGACGAGCATGGTGTCCGGCGCCAGCCGCAACGAAGTGTGGAAACGCATTCTCGATTTCCATTCCGACTTCGCCGGCCGGCCGCTGACCGTCGACAAGGAAGTGTTCGACTCCGAAGCGGCGACCAACCAGCGCAACCAGGCCATCGGCTCGCTCATGTATGCCTACGGATTCATCAAGGACAATCCGGCGCAGGCCACCGACATCTACACCGAGCAGTGCGCCATCAGCGCCAACGCGAAGGATCTGGCCATCATGGCGGGAACGCTGGCGAATGCCGGCAGGAATCCGGTGACGGGCAAGCAGGTCATGCAACCCGCAAACGTTCCCGGCGTGCTGGCCGTGATGGCAACGGCGGGACTCTACGACGATTCGGGCAAGTGGCTGTATCGCACCGGCCTGCCGGCCAAGAGCGGCGTCGGCGGCGGCATCATCGCCGTGTCGCCCGGCAAGTTCGGCATCGCGGTGATCGCGCCGCCGCTGGACGAAGCCGGCAACAGCGTCAAGGCACAACTCGCCATCGAAGCGGTCTCCAATGCACTCGGCGGCAATCCTTACGCCGTGACCGTCAAGTCCGGAAAGCGCTGACCGGTCGCGATGGCCATGAAACCGATAGGCGTCACGTTGATCGCAGTCACGGCCCTCTGGCTGTCGTGCAGCGTGGCGCATGCCGGCAAGGCACCGGACTACCTGTTCAACGACTCGCACTTTCACCTGACCAACTACGTGCAGGAGGGCACGGACATCCATGCGTTCATGAAAATCATGGGCGATGCCATCGGACGCTCGACGCTGTTCGGCATTCCGCTGCAGCAGACCTGGTCGCACGGCAACTCCGGCGACTTCGCGCCGAGCTACTACCTGCAATCGGACGCGCCGCTGTACTACTACTCCTTCACCGACGCCCACATCGCGATGGCGTATCGCTCGCTGCGTCCGGAGGAACAGCGACGACTGGATCCGATGATCACCGGCTTCAATCCCGCGGACATGTATGCGGCCGATCACATCCGTCGCGTGCTGCAGACTTTCCCCGGCGTGTTCAGCGGCATCGGCGAGTTCTCCATCCACAAGGAATTCGTTTCCGGGAAAGTCGCCGGCGAAACCGCCAGCCTCACCAATCCCGCGCTGGACCGGATACTCGATTTCGCCGCGGAGGCGGGCCTGGTCGTGATCCTTCACTGCGACATCGACATGCCGTTCGCGAAATCCAACCAGGAACCGGTCTATCTCAGACAGGCCATCGAAGTGATCGGGCGCCATACGCAGACGACCATCATCTGGGCGCACATGGGACTCGGCCGCGTGGTGCATCCGGTGCAATCGCAGGGCACCGTCGAAGCCGGCGCCGGCCGCGTGCCGAACCAGCTCGAGATCATCGAGCGGCTGCTGGAGACGCCGCAGCTGCGGCATCTCTACTTCGACATCTCCTGGGACGAAGTGGCGAAGTATGCCGTCCGTTCCAGCGAGACGAAGCAGGCGACGGCGCGGCTGCTGGATCGCTATCCCGACCGGTTCCTGTTCGGCACGGACAACGTCGCCCCGCCCGATCAGGCCGCGCAGCTGCGGGTCTTTCATCTCTGGGACGACATCTTTGCGCAGGTGGCGCCCGCGACGAGCCTCGCCGTGCGACGCGGCAACTACGAGCGCCTGTTCGATGCAGCGCGGGAGAAAGTCCGCGCCTGGGAAAAACGGAACGCGAAGTGACGCGGGGTGCGCCCGCGCCCAGCGTGCAGATTGCATCAGGAGCATCCGGCATGTCTGCTCGATCCTACATAGCGATCATCGACGACGATGAAAGCGTCTGCCGCTCGCTGGGACGATTGCTGCAGAGCGTCGGCATGCATCCGGTGTACTACTCGTCGGCGGAGGATTTTCTCGACGACGGCATGCGCGTCGACTTCGACTGCCTGCTGATCGACGTGCAGCTCGGCGGAATTTCCGGACTGGAACTGCATCGCCGTCTCCTCGCCTGCCAGGTGCGCACGCCCGTCATCTACATCACCGCGCACGACGATCCCGCGGCGCGCGAGCAGGCGCTCGAAGCCGGCGGCATCGCCTATTTCCGCAAGACCGATCCCGGCTGCGACGTGATCGCCGCCATCCACCAGGCCATCAGGAAGGAGTAGTTCCATGAGCAGAGTACTGCAGGTTGCGGCGCTGGCGATCTTCATGGTTTCGCTCCCCGCGGTCGCGGACCCGCTGTGGCCGCTGGACCGGAAGTTCGAGGCCAATCTCGGCATCTTCTTCCTCGATACCGATACGACGGTGCGGCTCGACGCCAGCAATCGCGATGTCGGTACCGAAGTGAATCTGGAAGATGACCTGGGACTCGACAAGCAGGATCGCTTCCGCATCGACGGCTACTGGCGG